>NZ_JBDSLS010000149.1:0-12566 GCF_039916245.1 Gelidibacter sp. | reverse complement strand
GTGCCATAAGCAAATCCTGAAATAATCACAGGATTGAAAACCGCTAATTGTTCTATCAATTGTTCACAAAATGCGACGCCTGAAGACGTAATCTTTCGAGTGCCTACAATACTGATGAGCCGTTGCTTTTTTAAATCAACCTGTCCCGATTGAAATAGAAGAATCGGGCCGTCGATACAATGTTTTAATTTTTCAGGATAATTGGCGTCCATAAAATACAAACATGTAATAGCATTCTCTTTGATGAATTTCAATTCGGCTTCCGCAGCCAACAAATGAATTTTATTATATACATCTTGCAACATACTGCTCCCAATGCCGTCGATTTTTAGTAGAAGATGTTTCTTTTCTTTCAACACCGCTTCCGCAGATCCGCAGTGGGCGATCAGCTTTTTGGCCGTAATGTCCCCTATTTTCGGGACATTTTGCAAGGCAAGAACATAAATTAAGTCCTGATCTGACATCTATCTGATTGATTAAGAGGGAAAACTACCTAAACTTAAGCAATGTTAATAAATAGTAGTGGTTTAATTTCCCCCAAAATCAAAAATTAGTAACTTTGTTTCGATGCATATAGAAACTTACATAAGCGATTTACTCTACCGTTACGACTGCGTGACGATTCCGGAATTTGGTGCTTTTTTGACCAAACGTGTCTCTGCTACCATTGATGAAAGCAATAATACTTTTTTTCCGCCTAAAAAAGTGATTTCATTCAATGAGCAATTGCAACATAATGATGGCTTATTGGCCAGTTATATTGCCGACGCCGAAAAGATTCCTTATGAAATTGCTGTTCAGAAAATCAGCAAACAAGTCAAGTCGATCAAATCATTTTTGAACGAAGGCGAGACTTTAAGTTTTAGCTCTATTGGCGATTTAATATTAAATAGCGACGGAAAGATTGTTTTTGAACCGTCTAACAATAGCAATTTCTTAACGGAAGCTTTTGGTCTTTCTGAATTTAAAACTTCTAACATTAATCGTGAAGTTTATAAGCAACAAGTAGAAACGCTTGAGGATATCATTCCTATCCACATCACTCCTGAAAGACGAATTTCGAGAGACTCAACCACTGCAAGACCTTATCTTAAATATGCTGCAGTAGCACTTATTGCGTTGACTGCTGGTGGTTTTGCCGTCTCCAACTATTATGGCAATCAAGTTGAAACTCATAACCAATTAGCTCAAGAAGCTGCTTCTGAACAATTGGATGCCAAAGTGCAAGAAGCTACTTTCGTTATTGAAAATCCATTACCTGCGGCAACCTTGAATGTTGAAAAACAACAAGGCAAATATCATATTATTGCTGGTGCTTATAGAGTTGAGGAAAACTCCAACTCCAAAGTTGAAGAACTACAAGCACTCGGATTTAAAGCTCGTAAAATAGGCGTCAATAAGTACGGATTGCATGAAGTGGTCTATTCTAGTTATGAAACCGGAAATGAAGCTCTAAATGCTTTGCGTGATATTCGTCAAAACTACAACAAGGAAGCTTGGTTGTTGGTAAGGGAGTTGGAATAATAGATTGTTGAATGATGATTTCAGATTGCTGATTGATGCTTCTGAATTCATAATAGAAAGTCTACTCCTCACTTCAAAGAATTTTCTCGTTTTTTAATTCATTCCATTTGATAGAATGGTTCGTGTACTTGTTGAAAAACACTGACAACCATTAGCATATCAGAAACAACTATCGTTATATTTTTCAAGAACACTTTATCATTATTCGTGCATTCGTGGAAAAAAATCCCAAATCCAACCTATCTTTGCACCACAATTAAAAAACACAAGCAATGCAACCCAAACATCCCAATGATTCTGTCTGTATAATGACCGATTTGGTACTTCCAAGCGAAACCAATCCGCTTAATAATTTGTTTGGAGGGGAACTCTTGGCGCGTATGGACAGAGCTGCAAGTATTGCTGCCAGACGCCACAGCCGACGTATTGTTGTGACTGCTTCGGTTAATCATGTTGCGTTTAATAGAGTTATTCCTTTAGGAAGTGTGGTCACTGTGGAAGCAAAGGTTTCTAGAGCCTTTAAAACCTCTATGGAGGTATATATTGATGTTTGGATTGAAGACCGAGAATCTGGAGTAAGATCCTTGGCTAATGAAGCCATTTATACCTTTGTTGCTGTCGATGAAACTGGGCGCCCAACGCCAATCGACGAGATTGTTCCAGAAACTGATTTGGAAAAAGACCGTTTTAACGCGGCTTTACGACGCAAACAATTGAGTTTGGTATTGGCTGGGAAAATGAAGCCTCATGATGCTACGGAACTGAAGGCTTTGTTTGAGTAATGTAAGGCTTTGTTAAGAAGAATGGTTGGTGGAAAACACCAATAATGGTAAGTATTAGCCATTATATTATTAACTAGACTCTTAATGCCCTTAATTCCTTAATCTCTTTCTTAATGGTTATATTTTTTTTAAACCATGAAGGCATTAAGAAAATTAAGTCATGTGGATTGTTGGTGGAAAACACCAACAATGGCATAAAATGAAGTCACGCAACACAAAAGATTTGTTCCTACAAATTTATCTCACAATCCAAATGGACGGATCTTGAAACTTGGAGTCTCTATAAACAGAGAACCACAACATGCTTTCTCCAGTAGTTTGGTCGGTAAAAACCTCGCCGATATCTTGATTGGTAGTTACCTTATCGCCCTTGACGACATACACTTTTGAAAGATTTTTGTACACGGTAATGTAGTTACCATGCTGAATCAAAACCCAAGGATTTCCGGTTTTTGTACCTTGAACAGCCAACACTTCGCCATTAAATACGGCTCTTGCTTTCGCATTTTTATCGGTTGCAATACGAATACCACTACTGTTGATTTCAATAGTATTATCAATAGACGAGCGTTGCTTGCCGTACCTTACCTTGATCACTCCCGTGCGTACCGGCCAAGGCAATTTGCCTTTATTAGCCTCAAAACTCGCTTCCAATGCTCTGGCTTCTGGCGTCAACGCAAATCCTTTAGAAGTGGTTTCAGATTTCCCTGCTTTTTTATTAGATGCTGCAATGGCTTCTCTAATCAATTTTTCGATTTCGCGGTCAATACGATCAGCTTCCTGTTGTTTGGATTTTACCTGAGATGCATAAGCAGTCATGTTTTTTCTTACTGAAGCCACAAGTTTTTCATGCTCTTTGACATCGTCTTCCAACTTTTGCTTTGCCACTCGGTTTTCTTCCAACAATTTGTCCTTGTCCTTCTTCTGTTGGAGCAAAGTGGTATTCAATTGCTGAAGCTGTTCTGTTTTACGAGTGATTTCCTCGCCTTGCTCCTTTTGGTAGTCTGTATATTGCCGAATGTACTGAAGTCGCTTGTAAGCCTGTTTAAAATTCTCAGACGAGAGCAAAAACATGACACGACTTTGTTCTGATTTGCTTTTATAGGATTTGACCACCATAGCAGCGTAATCTTCCTTTAAATATTTCAATTGATCGCGCAGAGTGCTAATCTGTTTTTGGTTGGTATTGATTTCCCTTGTTAATAAATTAGCTTGGTCATTCGTGACTTTGATGAGATTTTTACGCACATTAACCTTATAGTTCAAATCTTCAACCGTAGAGATTATGGTCTTTTCCTCTTGTTTTTTAGAAGCAATCAGGTTGTTGATTTGCCGGATTTCGGAGAGTATGGATTGACGCCTGGCCTCCAACTCCTGCTGCTTCTTGCTTTGTGCATTCAAAGCGAAGGTGCACAAGCTAAAAAGTAAGATCAATCGGAATATATTAGGTTGGTAGCGCATTATTCAAGTTCAATTTCTTTATATCCGGACGGAATGCTAAATGGAAAACGAACCTCACCATTTAAAGTTATCGCTTTAAAATCGAGGTCAATAATGATTTCATTATTTTTTTCCAATGCAATAATACGAATGTTTTCAGGAAAAATTTGCTTGCTTACCTCTTGATATTTCTTGTAATCTATCTGAAGCATTCGTTTTTCTGAAGGTTGAAACAACTGTTGGGAATCCAATTTAAAAAACCCCGGATTGATCAAAAAGAACAATTCAAATAAAGCACGTTGATCCTTAGGTTGCAATACATAGGATTCTTCATTGGGAACCATGACATAAGTGTCATCTTTTAAATTAAAAATAGGTTCTGCAAGAAGGATATTCTGTATTTTTTCAAAGTTAATATCAGTGCCCAAAATTTTTGTCAACAATGAAAAATCGCCATCAAAATACTGATTGTTGAGCTTTTCATAAAACCGGACACTGTCCTGCGTAATCATCAAACGTGCTAATCCCAATGGCGCACTCATCCAAATGACTTTATCTTTTTCAATTCTTAAATTTACGGTAGCACCATTGCTGGAATTCCCCTCCGTATAATCTACACGCACTTTGGCTTGCAAGGTTTTAAAGCGCACCTCTTGTTTGCTATTTTCTCTGATAATCTGTTTTGCGGTCAAGCTCTTGTCAATTTCCGCACCGGAGATTAAGGTTTTGGTAGATCTACAACCCACACTCAAACCCAATATAAGTAGTAATACACTTAGTTTATAAAGTCTCATTAATTTTGTTTTGTTAACGCAGCCGCCTTTTTTGCAAACGTTTCTGATTTGGAATTATTATTAGTGAGCTTATAGGCAACACTGAGTTGGACATAAAAATCGGCTTGCATTTTTGGGTCATCAATAATATAATCCAAGCCTGTTTCTAAACTTTCAATCGCCTTTTCTCCCTGTTTTAACTTATTATGGGCTACGCCTTTTATCAGATATAAAATAGGTTGTGCCGGAAATAAGTCCAAGGCTTGCTGGCTTTTTGCAATCGCTTTTTCATCTTGATTTAAATCAATTTGAAGCAAAAGCACATCTTTAATGACCGCAAAGTTATTTGGCTCCAGTTTTAAAGACTCTTCAAAATACATTAAGGCCTTTTCTTTATCTTCAACTTTTAGATAGTATTGCGCTAGTTCAACCAAGGTTTGAAAGCTTTTATTCCCATCTACCATCGCTGTGATATCGATAAGATCCTTTTCATATTCCGGATGTTTGGAAACAAAAATGATAAAGTCATTGAGCACTTTGGTTTTGGCATCTGCATTGATCTCTGGAGCCGACAAAGCTGTTTTCATTGAAGAAATAGCATTCTCAGTTTCATTTTTATTTAAATAGAACTTGTATAATGCCAAATGCACCAGTTTAGAATCGGGATAGACCTGCAATAATTTTTGAGCGGTTTCAAATGCCTTTTCAGTTTCTCCAGTTTCGCTGTATCTGTAAATAAGCGTCAGATAATTGGTTTCGTTTTCAGGATTTTTATTGAGACGTTCCACTAAATTTTCAATCCGATCTTCATCACGCCCCGTAATATTATAGACCTGATTTCTTAAATAATCCCGGTCCGCATTAATTCCAAACTCTTTATCCAATTCGTCCAACAACTTTAAAGCGCTCTTATAATCTTTATTTTTGATGTATAAAGATGCCAAATCCTGTCGGTAATCGGGATGGTATTTGACTAATTGCTGGACTGTTTTTATAGCTTTTTTGGTATCGCCTTGTTGATTATAGACTTCATAAAGCTCATCCAAAAACCATTCGTTATCAGGTTCTTTGGAAACGGCTTTCTTTAGAGCTTCCTCGGCCGCGCCAAAATTTTTGAGCTTGTTATAATTCTTGCCCAATTCAAAATATATTACTGGTTTGTCATCCAGTTTTTTGCATTTTAAAAGTTCATCAATGGCACGTTGGTAATTTTCAATGCCTTGTTGCTTTAAAGCTTCAAAAAAGTGTTCTTGGAACTGGTCTTCAACATTCCCTAGGTCGTCTGTTGGTTTTTGGTTGAAATCAACTTGGGCATAAGTGGTTTGCGGAATGTATAACATTCCTAAAATAAGGATTAATATGTGGAATTTATGTTTCATTTTTTTGACAAGGATGCACTAATGTTTTTTGATGGATTGATTTGGGTTGATTGAACTTAATTTTAAAATTGAATTTTATTTGACCTAATTAACTTCTTTGGAGCTAAAAGTTTCTGGCTAATTCGACGAATTGGCTTTTCAACCTGAGACTCCTGCCTTCGCAGGAGTTTTAGCTTAAAACAGAATAATCCCCAATACTAACCGTCTTAAAATTGCCATCATACTCCACATGATTCCCAATCATTGCATCATCTAAATCAGCATTTTTTATTGTGCTGTGTGTTTGGATCAAACTGTTTTTAATGGTTGAATCTGAAATCGTGCAATGGTTACCAATAGATACATTTGGGCCTATGGTCGCATTTTTAAGGACGACATTTTCGCCAATAAAACACGGTTCAATAATCCTTGAATTATCAAAAGTCACTGAAGTCGCAATCATTTGTTCTTCGCCATCGGCTTGCAAAAACCCTAACATTCTAGTGTTGGTTTCCACAGTAACCGCTTTATTTCCGCAATCCATCCACTCTTCGACTTCGCCTGTTTTAAAGATTTTGCCTTTGGCCATCATGCCTTTAATACCATCATTGATTTGATATTCGCCACCATGAATGATGTTGTTATCCAATACATGTTGTAACTCCTGTTTAAGAACGCTCACATCCTTGAAGTAGTATATCCCGATAACAGCCAAATCGCTCACAAAATCCTTTGGCTTTTCTACCAGCTCGACGATTTCTTTTTTGTCGTTTAATTTAACAACACCATAAGCTTCTGGATGGTCTACTTGTTTTACCCAAATAACCGCGTCAGCATTTGGATCGAGATTAAAATCGGCTCTAATCAAAGTATCGGCATAAGCGATAACTGCAGGTCCTGAAAGTGAGTTTTTCGCACACATAATGGCATGACCCGTACCCAAAGGTCGATCTTGACGGTAGATAGAAGCTTTGGCGCCTAATCCTGTAGCCAAATCCTTCAAACTCTCAACCACATCATCTCCAAAGAATGCTGGATCGCCCAAAATAAAAGCGATTTCTTCGATAGGCTGAGCTAATACCTTGGCGATATCTTTAACCAAACGATGCACAATAGGTTGTCCTGCCACTGGAATCAGTGGTTTTGGAACTGTTAAGGTGTGTGGGCGCAAACGTGAACCACGTCCTGCCATTGGTACGATTATTTTCATTGAAAATCTTTATTTTCATTTCCGCGAAGGCGGAAATCTTTTTATTATAAATATTTCACTCCATTTTCTCCTTAAAAATGAGCAATTACTTTCCTATATTTCTATTATTGCTCCCTTCCTTTGGGAGGATTGGGTGGAATTACTTATTCCCAGTACTCCCAAATCCGCCTTCACCACGCACTGTGTCAGAAAGGTTTTCTACCGAAAGCCATTCCGCGCGTTCGTGTTTGGCAATGATCAATTGTGCGATGCGTTCGCCGTTGACGACTTCGAAATCTTCATTGGACAAATTGACCAAGATGACGCCAATTTCACCGCGATAATCGGCATCAATGGTTCCTGGAGCATTCAAAACGGTAATTCCTTTTTTGGCTGCAAGTCCGCTGCGTGGTCTTACCTGTGCTTCATATCCGATAGGAAGTTCAATAAATAAACCTGTCCCTACAATGCTGCGCTCTAAAGGCTTTAAGATTCTTGATTCAGATAAGTTAGCCCGTAAATCCATTCCTGCCGAAGCTATGGTTTCATAGTTAGGTAAGTCGTGATTCGATGTGTTGATGATTTTGATTGTCATAATTATTTTTTTGCCACGAATTCACGAATGATTGTATATATAGTTCGAGGGATTCGTGTGATTTAATTTTTATTTTATAGATCTTAATAAAATCCTTTCAGGTTTTGAAACCGATGCGTCGGGGCTGAGAGGTTTTGGCTATTTTCTAGTTAATTGTTTGATTTCATTCTTTTCAAGTAGGAAAACTATCCCTAAAAATACTAAAACTAATAGAGTACTCACATAGTAATTTTCATTAAACCCGTAATAAGAGAGTGCAGAAATTAACGTTGCCAAACCAAGATAGCTACCAATCCGATTTATATCATAAGGCACTGGATAATATTTTCTGCCTATTTGATAAGACATCAGCATCATGGCTCCATAAGCAATTAATGTTGCCCATGCAGATGCTATGAAGCCTATTTTGGGGATCATGATGTAATTAAAAGCAATGGTTATCACAGCTCCAACTATTGAAATATACATTCCATATCGCGTTTTGTCGGTGAGCTTATACCAAATACCCAAATTAAAATAGATGCCTAAGAAAAGGTTTGCTAAAAGTACTATTGGGATGATATCAATCGCAATCCAATAAGAAGGATCTCTTACAATGAGCTCTTTAAAAATGTTGATATAGGCAACGGTAAAAACAAACATTAAACTCCCACAAATCACAAAATATTTCATGATTCTCGCATAGGTTTCTTTAGCATTTATTTCTTTCGCATGATTAAAAAAGAAAGGTTCTGCACCAAGTCGAAATGCTTGAATAAAAATAGTCATAAAAACCGCAATTTTGTAACACCCACTATAAGCGCCATTAATCGATTTCCCTAACATTTCTGGCAACAACCATTTATCGAAATTCTCGTTGATCACATAGGCCAAACCTGCTACCATAATTGGCCATCCATATTTTAGCATTTCTTTAAAAATGTCCACACTGAATTGGAGCTTTGTCTTAAAGAAATAGGGCGATAATAGTAACAAGGTGGTAATGCTTGCTAAAAGGTTTGCAATAAAAATATATTGCACGAGATCATTCGGGTTGTATCCCGGAAATTCAATACCAAATTCGGGAATGGCCCATAAAAAAAAGTAATTCAGAATTACATAAACTACAATATTTGACAGTTTAATGGCGGTAAACTTTATCGGTCGGCCCGTCGCTCTTAAATAGGCGAAAGGCGCTACCACCAGAGCATCCAATACCAACACTCCGATCAATAGGTTAAAATAGGTTTGCTTCAAATTGACCAGAATAGCCAATTGCTCATTAAACATCAGAACCAGTCCTAAAAACACTAACGTTGACACCGTAAGACTGATCAGGGTGGTCGAAAACACTTTATCTTTTTCTTTACTCAGATTAAAAAACCTAAAAAAAGCGGTTTCCATTCCGTACGTAAGCAGCACGTTAAAAAATGCCGCATAGACATAAAACTCGGTGTTATCAGAATAACTTGAGGTTACTAATTTCCCAGTGTGAAGTGGCACTAAAATAAAATTCATGAGTCTGGGCAAAACGGTCGCCAAACCATAAATTATTGTGTCCTTAAAAAAGGTTTTTATCGTACCCAAGCTTCAAAAGTTGAGTTGCAAAATTACTGTTTTAAAATCCTAATTACAAGTGATGCCATACGGTCATTTACTTTGATACTTCAGATGGTTATAGGCTTCCATTTCAATAATTCTTTTAATTTTAAAAAAGTTCCCTTCTCACGATTTGAAAGACAGGGAAAACATTCTTAAGTGCGACCTCAAGCTTTCAATTAGGTTATCTTTTTTAAGATGCCCAATTCTTTTTTTATTTCCCTCCCAATGAAAAACCCTATTATAAACAATAGTACTATTGCCGACACCCAAACATAGGTGTAAAAGCCTTTGGAGAGGCTTTGTTTAAACGAAGGTAGCAATAAGTAGAAACCAACCGCGTAAAAGAAGATAATGATGGGCGTTGCGATATAATGCGTTTTGAGACGGGCTTTATAATACGCAATCATATCCGCTTTAAAAGCTATAGCATCTTTTGTGACATTGAGCTTCTTAAGATTTCGAATACTAAAATATTCAATAGACACTCTGATTAAAAGAGTGCCAATCATTAATAATAAGCCCACGGTTACCACCATGTACTTATAGGCATTGATATAAAAGAAAAAGCCTATCAAAACCAATACTGTGGTTAAAAGAACACGATTGGTGATGCGGTGTTTACTCTGAAGAAAATCAATCTTCTTTAAAACTAACTTAGAGCCATCTTTTGGGGTTTCTGGAAGGGCTTGCTCTTGCCATTGTGATTTCAAATCGTCGAATGTTTTCATAATTTAACACATTTAATCAATTCATTTTTTATTCTGTGGATTCTTACTCTAATGGTTTCATGGCTTAATCCCATGATATCGGCAATCTCTTTTTGAGGCAACCCTTCCAGTTCGAGTAAGATGATACTTTTGTTTTCCGTTTTCAATTTACTGATGCATTGATGCATTTGTTTTAACTGAACTTCGCGATGATCTGTAAAATTAGTTTCGGTGTGTTCCAAATGGCTTAAATGAGGTTCAATGGCAACTGATTTCTTATTACGAAGTTCAAGCAAACAACAATTGACTGTAATTCTATAGATCCATGTTGAAATGCTCGATTCGTTCCTAAAAGATGCTAAGTTTTCCCAAACCTTTATAAAAACTTCCTGTGCCAAATCTTTTGATAATGCCTCATCACCATTGGTGTAACCTTGGCAAATCCGAAATACAACGGAATAATTTGCATTATAAATCTCTTCAAACTTTGACACTTGTAGCTTCATTTTTTATTTAAGTTCTTCGATGATGTTGGCTAATAGCCATTCTGGTTGATCAAACATGATAAAATGTGCCGATTCATCGGCGAATTTGATAGAGTACTTGTCAAGATTTTTATATTGATCTTTATAAGTCTTTTTGACGTTTTCCTTGCCGTATGGTTGAGTGGCAGCCAAAATTGTCACTGGAACTTTGATTTGAGCGAGCACTTTACGTAAGTCTAATTTAAGTAAATCGGTGTATCCGTAAACATAGGTTTCACGATCAGTGTTTAAGATCCATGATTTAAGCAATTCATGCTTCTCCTTATTTAAGGCCATTCCAAGGACCATTTGGTCCGCCATGAGTTCAAAGCTTTTAGCGTCCATGTCCAAAAGTGTTTGATTAAAAGGATTATCATAAACGATGGCTTCACTATTGAAATCAGGCATCATTAAGGCACCTGTTGAAGCCAACGCATCCACAACAATGATTTTATTGAAATCGAAAGTCGATTCAGAAGCCAACCATAATCCCAAAGCGCCACCTAAACTGTGACCCACAATCGTCGCCTTTTGTAAAGTCTTCTTTGTAATGTATTGGGAGATTTCTTCTTTTATTTTTGGCAGCCACGGTTTCTCAATTGGCGAAACATTTCCAAAACCAGCAAAAGTAAAGACATGACATTCATTCGTTTTAGCTAATTCCAAAACGAGATCGTCCCAAACTTCGCCGGGACATGTAAAACCAGGAAAAAACAATAGAGGTTCACCTTTTCCCGAAACCTTGACCTCAAAAGCCTTATTTTGAGCGGATAATGACAAACTGATCACGCTAATAGTGATCCAAACAATGCATCTAATAATGTTCATAATGTATATTTTTAATGATTCTTTCCCTTTAGATACAAAACCGTAAAAATGTTACACAAAAAAACCCAACTCGTTAAAGTTGGGTTTGGTTTTTTGATATAGAACCTTCAAAAATCTCCAGTTAAATACTTTTTATATTTAATTATTAAGCGCTTCTGCTCCACCAACAATCTCTAGGATTTCGTTAGTAATAGAGGCTTGACGTGCTTTGTTATAAGTTAATTTCAATTCGTCTCTCAATTCTGTTGCGTTGTCTGTTGCTTTATGCATCGCAGTCATACGTGCACCATGTTCAGACGCAAAGGAGTCTCTAATGGCCTTATACAGCTGTGTTTTCAAAGACTTTGGAATCAACTGCTCAACGATTTCAATTTTTGAGGGTTCAAAAATGTAGTCCAATTGAATATCTTCATCTTTTTCCATCGGAACAATTGGTAAAAATTGTTCGGTCATGATTTCTTGAGTGGCAGCATTCTTAAATTTGTTATACACCAAAACAATTTTATCTGATTGATTTTGTGTAAAACTATCCATTAAGAACTGAGCTATCTCCGCTACATTATCAAAAGTCAAATCATCATAAATTTCACTTCTGTTGGCAATCACTCTGTTGCTTTTATTAAAAGCGTCATTCGACTTTTTTCCTATTGCTAAAATAGAGACTTCCTTACCAGCATATTCTTCTTTTATCAACCGATTCGTCTCTTTGATAATATTAGAGTTGAATGCTCCTGCCAAACCTCTGTTGGAAGTGATGGATACCAACAAAACTTTATTTACAACGCGTTGGTCTGCAAATTTACTTCCAGCATCTGCATCTAAAGTTGCGCTCAAGCTTTGTAATAAATCCGTTAATTTATCAGCATACGGACGCATTGCAGTAATAGCATCTTGAGCCCTCTTTAACTTTGCAGCAGATACCATTTTCATGGCACTGGTAATCTGCATCGTTGAAGACACCGATGTAATTCTGTTACGTATTTCTTTTAAGTTTGCCATTTTTCAAGTTATGAGTTATGAGTGCAGAGTTATGAGTTTTTAATGATTGCAACTAAAATTCTAATTAGCTCTTCACACTTATCCTTAAGGTCCTTTGGTACGTCTCTTCCTGTTGCTTCAAGAATTTCTAACCAATATTTGGTCTCGTCAGCCTCTTTAAGGGCAATTCCAAATTTATTTTTAAAGTCCTTTGTGCTTACCCCTCTTTGTGCTTCCCTTGTATTCGCTCCAATACTTGTTCCACTCTTTAAAATTTGAGATGCTAA
>NZ_JBDSLS010000148.1:0-6458 GCF_039916245.1 Gelidibacter sp. | reverse complement strand
CCGCTATTTAACTCACTAAAAACACCTTTGCGCAAATCTTGCATCATGTCCAATAAACCGTAAGCGTTTTTACCGTTGGCCGTTTCGTTTTCGCTCATACGTTGCATTCTTCCAAAATCAAGGATGTCATTTAGCGTTCTTGTTTGCGTCCCGCGGATGCGTTCTAAATTACCATCAAATTCGATTCTATTGAAAATGTCATTGTCTAATAACCATTCTGGTGTAGCGAACAATTCTTTCTGAAGGAACTGTAAGGCTTCTTTTTGTTTGGCTTTATCAACAGGGGTGTAGACATCTCCTTCTTGGTCGTAGGTTTTGTAAATTTCATAAACCCCACCAATGTTGGCAGTCACGTGGCCCATATAACGGTTGTATTGTCCTAATACTTCGCCATACATGGTGCCTAAATCGCTATAATCTTTACCATCTTCGGCAGTCCATTTGATCAAGTTTGGAACGATACGTTTTAAGTTCGCAATTCCGTATGCACTAGCTTTCATGGCGTCATCACCTAAATCCTCGGTTTGAGAACTTGGATCGATCACACCACCACTTTGCTGTCTTCCGAAACGGTACATTGGATCTCCAGCGTGTTTTAAAATCCAGCTATCTAAAGTTTTCTTTTCATCTTCTGGTGTCGCGGCATCCAAAATTGGACGGTAACCCCATGAGATGGCATATTTGTCATAAATACCAATGTTCGGCATTAAAGCAACACCTTCATCACCTGGCTGTGCAATATAATTGAAGCGTGCATAATCCATGATTGATGGTGCAGTTCCATACTTTTTAGTAAATTCTGGATTACGTAAATCGTCCACTTTGTAAGCAACACTACTTCCCATGTTATGAGGTAAACCTATGGTATGACCAACTTCGTGCGAAGACACAAAACGAATCAAACGTCCCATGATTTCATCTTTAAATTTCAAACTTTGTGCATCAGGATTAATGGCTGCCGTTTGTACGAAGAACCAGTTGCGCAACAAAGTCATTACGTTATGGTACCAGTTGATGTCACTTTCTAAAATCTCACCACTTCTTGGGTCACTTACGTGAGGGCCGTTAGCATTAGGGATTGGAGAAGCTAAATAGCGAACTACAGAATAACGAATATCCTCTGGGCTCCATCCCGGATCTTCCTCAACTGTTGGAGGATCTTTGGCGATAATGGCATTTTTAAATCCGGCAGCTTCAAAAGCTACTTGCCAATCTTCAATACCTTGTTTGATGTATTTACGCCATTGTTCTGGAGTTGCACGGTCAATATAATAAACGATTTGTTTTTTAGGCTCAACCAATTCGCCACGCTTAAACTTTTCGATGTCTTCATCCTTCACTTCAAGGCGCCATCTGTCTAAATAGGTGACTCTTTTACTTTCATGAGCATCTAAGCCGTAATCAATTTGTCCACTCGTAAACCAACCGACGCGTTGGTCAAATATGCGTCGCTTCATTGGCTCTTTTGGCAATAAAACCATAGAGTTACTCATTTCTATCGAAATAGCGCCACTTGCTGCATTTGAAGGTGGTTCACTTGCACTATAGGTTTTTACGTGACGTGATTCAATGTTTAAAGGATAGCTTTTAAGGCTTTCGATATAAGATAAATCTGCGTCTAAACGGGTTACTTTATATTGTTTTCTACTTCGATCTGGCAAACCAAATGGCTTCACATCTTTCATATACAGATCAGTTACATCAATAACCGTAGTTAATGAATCTTTGCCGATAGCTTTAATAGGGAAGCTAAATAGCACAGGTTCAAAATTTGAATTGACCACAGCTTCGTATACAGGAAGTGAGTCATTGGCTACGACACTATGGGAAACCATACGGAGCAATACTCTTTTATCCTTTTTTTGCCAACGCAAAACTTGCTCGTCTTGCTTTCCGCCGCCAAAACCTATGCCACTGGCGGTTTTAGCGATACGTGTCACCATGAGCATTTCACGTTCAAAAAGGGAATCTGGAATTTCATAAAAGTAGGACTCGTCTATTTTATGGATGGTGAACAATCCTGGGTCACTTTTGGCATCTTTTGTAATGACTTTGTTGTAAGGCTGGATGTCATTTTTTCCAGTTTTTTTTGTTGCATCAGAGGCAGTAGTAGCGGTTGCTGGTGTTTTGGACGCTTTTTTTGTAGTGGAACAAGACACGACAAAAAGGAAAGACGCCAAAAACATCACGTTTAAGGAAACTTTTTTCAAAATGTTAGGAGTTTAAAAATTTAAGGAAGTGAAAATACGCAATACATAACGTTGATAGTAGATTGTAATATGTTTTAGGATTTCTTTAACTATTTAAAACGTAGTTTTTTAACATAACGATGCCACTTTTAAAGAGAATTCTGATAGGTTATGGATTTTTATTCACTATGATCCGGATAAGAATTAAGACACTTCGACAAGCTCAGTAACTGCCGCTGCGCTGATAGAACCAAGAACAAAGACTAAACACGTAATTAATTGAAAATATGGGCTGTGAAATTCAATAATTAGAATGGATTATGATGTTTTAGCAATAGTTTTCAAAAACAGAGAAATGAAGGAGATTGAGGATCAAAAACGTTGAAAGAACTATTGATCTCTGTTCTTAGAAGATCAAACCAACTTTAATCGGACAACAATGATTTTTATTTAAAATATCCGACGAGCATAGCATGGTCAGAAACTTTATAATAAAACTTTTGAAGGCGTATAGGTTTGAGCTTTTTGCTTGTGAAAATTTGGTCAATTTCAAGTAAAGGAATTCCAAATGGCCAAGTTGCACTAAAACCTTCACCGTAATCATGAAAACTAGTATAATCTGTTTCATACTTTCTGAAGTGAACACTTTCATAAGGCGTGTTAAAATCGCCAACAATGATGTCTGAATTTCTTTGAGTGGCCAATTGCAATATCGTTCCTAAAGTTTTTCTTTTATCCATGGTTGGACTTTGAAAAGTATCCGTAAAGGCCATTAAAATAGGGCCAGACTTTAGTTGTGCCTCTACAAAATTGATGTCATAGCTTTGTTCTTCAATAGTATACGTTATTTTTTCTATACGTCCTTTTATGCCAATCAGCATATTGCCTTCAAGGATTCGAAATTCGTAAGCTGGGAAATCTTGTGACAGTTGCTGTATATCTTCTGCGGAAGCGTTTTCCGTCTCGGTAAGTGCGATAATGTCAGGCTGGATATTTTGGATGTTTTCTGTAAGGATATCCATATGGATTGTTGGCCGATCGGCGGCATTCCAGAATATAATGGACGTTGCATCTTTAGGAATTTCCACAGGGCTTGGGAAAATATAGGAATTATTGAGCCAAATACCAGTCAAACCTAAAGTGGTACAGATAAAAAATATAAAATACCGTTTTCTTTTGAAAAACAGAAGAGTGATAAAACCTCCAAATAAGATGATTAAAGGTAGCGGGAAGGCGTAAAAAAAGATTTGTAAAATTCGGAAATGATCCTTTAGGATGAAATGTATTATTAACAAAAAAGCATATGCAATTACTGCACATGCTCTTAATGTTAAAAAAATAAATTTCGCGACTCTATACAACATGCACAAATAGACCTTCTTCGGTTTTTTCGACTTTGGCCAATTTGTTTTTTGTCAAGCCTTTTATAGTGGCATCCCACTTTTTGTTACTCAGTCCGGATTGTTCTTTTAAGTTATTCAGATCTATCGGAGCATTGGATTTTAGGATAGCGAAAACTGCTTTTTCTTCTTCAGTCAAGGCGACTGCTTTCTTTTCCGGTCTCATTTGAGGGAAAAACAACACTTCCTGAATGGATTGATTATTGGTCAAATACATGATAAGTCGGTCCATTCCGATGCCCATTCCAGAGGTTGGAGGCATGCCGTACTCTAAAGCACGTAAGAAATCATAGTCGATCATTCCGGTAGCTTCATCATCACCTTTTTGAGCCAACTCCATTTGGTGTTCAAAACGTTCACGCTGGTCAATAGGATCATTCAATTCAGAATACGCATTGGCAACTTCTTTACCACAAACCATCAACTCAAAACGTTCGGTCAATTCTGGATTATCGCGGTGTTCTTTACACAACGGACTCATTTCCTTCGGGTAATCTGTAATAAACGTTGGTTGGATATAGTTGCCTTCGCATTTCTCACCGAAAATTTCATCGATCAATTTGCCTTTGCCCATGGTGTCGTCCACTGCGATACCCATGTCTTTAGCAGCTTTGCGGATCTCATCTTCAGATTTTCCAGTAATATCAAAACCGGTAAAGTGCTTAATGGAATCCGTCATGGTTACCCGAGCATACGGAGCTTTGAAATCGATTTTGTGTTCCCCGAAAGTCGCTTCTGTAGAACCGTTTACCGCAAGGGCGCAATGTTCTAAAAGCTCTTCACAAAAGTGCATCATCCAATTGTAATCTTTATAGGATACGTATATTTCCATAGCCGTAAACTCTGGATTGTGCGTGCGATCCATACCTTCATTTCTGAAGTTTTTTGAGAATTCATAAACGCCATCAAAACCGCCAACAATAAGACGCTTTAGATAAAGTTCGTTGGCAATTCGCATATACAAAGGAATGTCCAAACTGTTGTGATGGGTCATAAACGGACGTGCTGCTGCGCCTCCAGGAATTGGTTGTAACACCGGAGTTTCCACCTCAAAGTAACCGGCGTCGTTGAAAAACTGACGCATGGCGTTATATAGCTTGGTACGTTTTATAAATACATTTTTAACCTGAGGGTTCACTACCAAATCGGCATAACGTTGTCTGTAACGTTGTTCAGGATCGGTAAAGGCGTCATAAATAACCCCGTCTTTTTCCTTAGGTAATGGCAAAGGTTTTAAGGATTTGCTCAATAATTTGAAGTTTTTGACCTTCACTGTTTTTTCGCCCACTTGTGTGGTAAATAATTCGCCTTCGATACCAATGAAATCGCCAAAGTCCAATAGTTTTTTGAAAACCTCATTATATAAAGTTTTATCATCGCCAGGACAGATTTCATCTCTGTTGAAATACGCTTGAATTTTCCCTTCAGAATCCTGAATTTGAGCAAAACTAGCCTTTCCTTGCACCCGCATCGACATCAATCGACCAGCAATAACGACCTGTTTCCCTTCTTCAAATTGCTCTTTAACCTGTTTCGAAGTGTGGTCCACAGGATATAAATCGGCTGGATAAGGATTGATACCCAATTCACGTAATTTGACTAATTTTTCTCTTCGGATGAGTTCTTGTTCTGAAAGTTGCATGCTGTTAAATTTTTGATATGCAAAATTACGATATTTAAAAAAATTAACGTAGTAATTTCAACGATAGATTGGGTTTTTGATGGTTTATGGGATGAAACTTTTTGCGAAGGGTTGAAATTGGTGGGTTTGAAAGATGAATTTTGATTTTGAGCTAGTTTTAGCTGCTTGAATTATTTTTTTGAAGATGATGATATAGTTTTTATCCCGTAACAAATTGAATAGTTTTGCGTCTTAATAAATACATCAATCAGCCACGCAAAAGTAGTGGTCGTTAAAAATCATCAATTATGAGTATTTGGAGGGTTCTTCTTTCTGTTTTTTGTCCACCACTTGCGGTCCTTGATAAAGGCTGTGGCTCTATTATCATTGTTTTTTTACTATGGCTCTGCGGATGGGTGCCGGGAGTTATAGCTGCTTTGGTAATTTTGAATAACCCTAAAAAATAGTTTTCAGTCTCGGTTTTCAGTTTTCAGTCTCAGTCTCAGTCTCAGTTTTCCCGCCTTCGCAAAAGCTCTGGACGGGCAAGCAGTCTCAGTCTCAGTATTCAGTTGATGGTCTTATGAGTCGCTGACTTTGGAACTATATAAAATTTATAATTCAGTCATCGGTCATCGGTCATCGGTCATCGGTCATCGGTCATCTGTCATTCAACCCAAATAACTTTCTCTGTGTATCTCAGTGTTTGTCCGTGAATCTCTGTGAAACTAATTTTTTTTCGCCCGTCATAGGTCATCGGTCATCGGTCATCGGTCATCTGTCATCTGTCATTCAACCCAAATAACTTTCTCTCTGCATCTCAGTGTTTGTCCGTGAATCTCTGTGAAACTAATTTTTTTTCGCCCGTCATCGGTCTCAATAGATGAATCTCCATTAAACAATGTCCCACCATCTATCCGAAAATCCGTAATTTTACAGATCAGAATCATAACCGATTTAAATAGAGTCAGCCATGATTCAGATTTGATGAATTTGAAGATTACACTAGAAGACTAAGATTGTGAATAAAATAGTTACCGTACAGGATTTAGGGCATAAAGATTATAAGGATACCTGGGATTATCAAGAAGGATTATTCAAATCAGTTCTGGACACGAAAATCAAGAACAGAAGAGAGAATGCCAATTTAGAAACACCAAATTATTTTTTATTGGTGGAGCATTCTCATGTCTATACCTTGGGTAAAAGTGGCGATTTCTCAAATCTTTTATTGAACGAAGAGCAGCTCGC
>NZ_JBDSLS010000147.1:0-11108 GCF_039916245.1 Gelidibacter sp. | reverse complement strand
GTTCGATATGTTTTACCTTATCAAGAACTTTTGGCTTATTATCTGTTTGTGAAAAGCCTATAGCGCTTATAAGCACGAAGGCCATGATCAACATTTCATTTCTAGTATTCCATTTTTCTTTCATTTTTATTGAGATTAAATTGCATAAATCAAAATGTGAAGCGGTATGAAATTGGATTTAATTCAGTTTATTAGTACTTAACTACTTTGTCTTTTAATCAACTAATTGTTTAGAAATTCAATTTAAAAATCATTACATATCATGGTTGCAACGAATGGGAACGTATAAGAACGCATTCTGTTTTTAATACAATCGAATTAATTCAGGCTGATTAGGAGATGTTGCAACAAATTTAGCACATTTACGAATTGAGTTGATTTTTTTTATGCCAAATTTTTGGATAATTTTCAAAGTCTTCCACAACAGATTTCTTATCAGAACTCGGTCTATTTGCAGGGGCCATGACAGTACTAGTGGTCTTAAAGAACTTAGGAAGAAGGAGTCCAAAAATAAAACACCGATTTGAAAACTTCATAAAGCCGACTTTTATGTCAGATATATTCAAACAACATACCTCATAGATTCATCTATTTTTAAAATTTATTGACTGCCATTTAGGACTGATGCTCATCATAAATAAAAGAGCGCTAAGTTTTATATCTAACCTTTCACTTTGGAAAGTATTCTAAATTCCTTAATTTTAAAGTAACAGAGCATTGAGCACATTAATAAAGTAAACCATGAGCAGAGGATTTGTAAAAGAAGATGATCAAGAAGAAATACCATTAGTACCACCAAGAGCAGACTTGCCAGAAGGTGTCATCAATTATGTGACGCCAAATGGAATGGACGAACTTCTCAAAGAAAAAGAACAGTTAATTGCCGAGCGCGAAAACTTGAAAATAACAAACGAAAGTGAAAAACGCATTGCTACCAACCATATCAACGCGAAATTACAGCTTCTGACCAACCGAATTGCAACGGCCAAAATAGTAGATCTCAACCTACAACCACAACATGAAGTGCGTTTTGGAGCCTTGGTCACTTTAAAAATCGGAAATGAAAAGAAACTCCAGCAGTATCAGATTGTAGGCGTTGATGAAGCCGATATCTCTAAAGGTAAAATCTCATTCATTTCTCCCATTGCAAAATTATTGACGGACAAAAAAGTTGGAGAAAAAGCAGTTTTGAAATTGGCCAAAGAAGATCGAATTTTTGAAGTTATGAAAATTGTTTACTAAGATGGATTGCAATTCCCTTTTCAAGTTTAACAAAACGATATTAATAGTATTTAAACAAAAAACACGACCATTGAAAGTCGTGTTTTTAATTTATTGTCATTCTGTTTCTACAGAAGTTAATTATCTTGAATAATTAGGAGATTCCTCAGTAATGGTCACATCATGTGGATGGCTTTCATTGATTCCTGACGTCGTAATTTTAACAAAACGCCCATTTTCTTTTAGCGTTTCAATGTCTTTGGCACCGCAGTAGCCCATTCCAGCCCGCAAACCTCCAATAAATTGATGGATGCTCTCAAACAAATCGCCTTTGTACGGCACACGCCCTACAATTCCTTCTGGCACCAACTTTTTGATATCATCCTCCACATCCTGAAAATAACGATCCTTACTACCTTGTTTCATGGCATCAACAGATCCCATGCCTCGGTAAGTTTTGAATTTTCGTCCTTCATAAATAACGGTTTCTCCTGGAGACTCCTTAGTTCCTGCCAACAACGACCCTAACATCACCGTGTCAGCACCAGCAGCAATAGCTTTAGGAATATCGCCTGTATAGCGAATACCACCATCAGCAATTACCGGCACACCAGAACCTTTAATAGCTGCAGCAACTTCCAATACCGCAGAAAATTGTGGATACCCCACACCTGCGACTACACGTGTTGTACAAATAGACCCTGGACCAATACCAACTTTAATGGCATCAGCACCAGCTTCCACCAAGTATTTAGCCGCTTCTGCAGTGGCAATATTACCAACTACAACTTCAAGATCAGGGAATTGTTTTTTGATAGCTTTCAAAACGGTTACCACTCCTTTGGTATGGCCGTGAGCCGTATCAATAATCACAGCATCCACTCCAGATTTCACTAAAGCCTCTGCCCTTTCTACCGCATCACCCGTTACACCAATGGCTGCAGCGACGCGCAAACGACCAAAAGTATCTTTATTAGAAATGGGCTTGGTTGTTAATTTTGTAATATCTCTAAAGGTTATCAAACCCGCAAGATTATAATTCTCGTCAACAATCAGTAGTTTTTCGATTTTGTTCTTTTGAAGAATCCCTTCTGCATCATGCAAAGAAGTCCCAACCGGAGCAGTCACCAAATTATCTTTGGTCATGACTTCCACAATCGGACGTGAACCATTTTTTTCAAAACGTAAATCACGATTGGTAACAATTCCTTTTAAAATGCCATGATCATCAATGATAGGAATACCACCAATGCTATGTTCGGCCATGTTCTGTTTGGCATCCTGAACGGTTGCAGTCAAAGGCAAAGTCACAGGATCGATGATCATGCCACTTTCGGCACGTTTCACTTTCCTGACTTCATTGGCCTGTCGCTCAATGCTCATGTTTTTATGTAACACCCCAATACCACCTTCTCGCGCCATGGCAATGGCCATAGCACTTTCAGTAACGGTATCCATAGCAGCGGATACAATAGGAATATTAATCTTTATATTACGGGTAAATTGAGTTTGGATATTGACTTCTCTAGGAAGAACTTCAGAAAAAGCTGGAACTAGTAAAACGTCATCGTAGGTCAATCCTTCGCCTACTATTTTGTTTTCGTGTGCTGTCATTGCAATTACGGTTTAATTGCGTGCAAATCTACGGAATATTTATGGTAATTAGTCTTAAAATTTTCCTATAGTCTATACTTTATTTCTGATTAAAATAAATTAAAAACCAGAAGCAAGATCCCTATTTGAATTGGAGTTGTTGAAATGGACTGTTTTGTCTCATTATAGATTGTTGATTGCTCATTTTTGATTGTTGATTTTCAGATTGAATAAAAATCATTTATTCTATAAGATGAAATCCCAGATTTCACAAAGTTAACTTCCCCTTCTTTGCAAGGAGGAGTGGATTCTGCTTTAGAAAGAAGCAGAAGACGAGGTGGTTTAAACTTTATGGATGAATAGTACGAATTATATTTTAGAAATTGAGACGTTTATAATAGGTAACCCTTCCGTATTTAAGCTCTTTGCTGAGTTTAAATCCACCTTTCCTTGAAAAAAGGAAAGGAACTTTTGATTTGGCGGTGTTTGAAAATTCAGTTAATCTGAAGATAATAATTTAGGTGAAATCGGAGTGTTGTTGATTGTGTAAGCTTGCACTACTTCAAACTTAAGATCACCGTCTTCTCCTTCTTAAACGCATCTTCTTTTGGTAATTCACTAATAGCAAGTTCAATATAACTCAAAGCCTCTGGCTTATTTTTTAGAAGTTTGCAAATCTGTGCCAATCGAAAATTTGCCCAAGCTTTTGGCATCTCATCTGCCTTAGAATAATTTTTCAGGTACATTTTTAAATGTGCTTCTCCTTTATCCAATTGCACGTTATAATCTACAGAAACTTTTCCAATCTGATAATTTAAGAGATTTTGTTGGTGTTTATTATAAGCAACTTCCATATTGGCAATCGCTTTATCGTATTGCTTCTGATGTTCATATAAGTTTGTCAATTTTTCATAACAAAGAAAAGATCCACCTTCCACGATAGCGAGCTTATAATACTTTTCTGCAGAAACAAATTCCTTGTCATATTCATAAATATAACCTTTGGCCAAATAGCCATCTACTTTAGAGAGATTTTGTAATTCGTCCGCATATTTGAGCGCCTTACTTTTGCTACCACCAATGATTCCTGGCAACTGCATATACAGCTCAACCAAAGCCCATCGGGTGTTGATATGTTTCGGATCAAGATCGGCTGCCGTGATGAATTCATGCTTCGCATCGCCAATAATTCCCACCGCTTTTATTTTGCTAATTGATAGTGCTTTCATACCCAACGCACCACCATATTTATAATGATAATTGGCCGTTTTGGGACTTAAATCCACCAAGATTTTATAATTCTCAATAGCCTCATCCCATTTTTTCTGATGGCCATATATATCTCCCAACAATTCAATCGCCTTCCGATGATCAGGATGGTGCATTACATAAGAAACCATAAGGTCTTGTGCTTTTGTAAATTGTTTGTCAGCTAGGAATTGCTCAGCTTTTTCAAGATCCGTCTGACCTATGGCAAAAAGTGAAAAGAAGAAAAAAAAGACAGTATATTTCATATAATAGATTCTGAATTCAAAAGTAGACATTCTTAGGTATTATTGTCTAATTAAAGCTTCTTCGAACTACGTAAAAAACATTAGAGTTTAGAGGTTTTCGAAGTTTTATTAACTCTCATTCCGCTAGAAGGACTCCTAACCTCCTTCATTTTTCCAGGTTTTATAAAAATAAGTAGGACATTTGGTTTGGTTCGAATTTAAATCCTAAACACATTTTTTTTCACATTACGATTCAAGTCTTTGTTCTTAATTCTAAAAGCGAAGCGATCTTGATTCCTTATTAATGAATAGTGATGCTTATGGTATTGTTTTTGCATAATGACAAAAAGATAATAAAGTTAACTTCTAATTTTGTTAACTTCACTCAATCAAACGCAGGCCTGACGTATTTCGTCTTTTTTAAAAAGTCATTACATATTAGATTTCGAAAAATTTCTTTTCAAGGATAAAAATATATTCAAATGATGAAACATTTTATAGCAGTATTTATGGTCGTTTTTTTTGCAAATTTCACACAGGCGCAATCCAACAATTACGAAAAACTCTGGAAACAAGTAGAAAAATTGGAATCTGAAGGTTTGACTAAATCAGCTTTAGAGGTGGTTGATCAAATTTCCAAATTGGCCTTTACCGACAAAAACACCTCACAACACGTAAAGAGTTTATTGTACAAAAGTAAGTACGCACTGGTTTTAGAGGAAGATGCTCAATTAAAGATCATCAACGATTTCAAATCCCAAATTGCAAAAAGCGAAAGCCCAACCAAGAATATTCTAGAAAATATGCTCGCCAATTTATATTGGCAGTACTTTCAACAAAATCGTTATCAATTTTACAACAGAACAAAGACAGAAAGCAAAGTCAATGCTGACGATTTCAGAACTTGGGACTTACAAACCTTATTTTCAGAAATTGATCATCATTTTCAAAATTCGCTTAAAAACGGGTTGATCCTTCAGCAAATCCAATTAGTGAATTATGATGAATTATTACAGACTCAAAAGGATTCAAAATTATACAGACCAACGCTTTTCGATTTTCTAAATCAAAATGCCCTGACGTTTTACCAAACAGATGAAAACAGCATTACCCAACCTGCCTATAAATTTTCAATTGATAATCCTGAGTTTTTAAGTGATGCCAAAACTTTTTCAAAATTAGAGATTACCCATCAAGATTCGACGTCGCTGCAATTCAAAGCGTTAAAAATTTATAAAAACCTCATCGCTTTTCATCTCAAGGATAAAGAACCTTATGCCTTAGCTGATGTGGATATTCAACGCTTAATTTTTGTTAAAAACAGTGCGACATTTCCTCATAAAGACGCTATATTCTTGAATACACTTAAAAAGGCTTCTGAAACCTATAAAAGTTATGACGTTTCTACACGTTATGAATTTGAAATAGCATCACTATATTATCAACAAGGCCAAAACTTCCAAGCCAAAACCAAAGCTGATGTCCGCTGGAAATTCAAAGAAGCATTAGAAATTTGCAACGCTGCGATCAAAGCCTTCCCTAAAAGTAAAGGTGCCGAAAATTGTATCGTTTTAAAGGATATCATTTTAAAACCAACTTTACAACTCACTGCAGAAAACAGTATTCCTGTTCAAGAAAACAGTCTATTATTGGTAAGCTATTCTAATTTGAATAATTTAAAATTCAAAGCATTTAAAATTTCTGATTCACAATTAGAGAAATTTAATAAAACCTTTCGACAAGAGGAACAATTTGCTTTTATCAAAAGCTTAAAACCCACGGAAGATTGGCAAAGCCCACTTAAGGACGAAAAGGATTTTCAAGTACACACTACTGAGGTTGTCGTTCCAAAATTGAGCAACGGACAATACCTTATTGTAGCAACGCCTGATTTTTCGAATGGCGAATTTTTCGCTTATAAAACGATTCAAGTAACCAATATGGCGTTGCTGACCAAGTTTGATACCAAAAAAGAATTGTTTCAATTGATCAACAGAACCAATGGTCAACCAATTGTTGGGGCGAAAGTTACAGTAAGCTACCAAGAAAATTATAATAACAGTTATAAAACACAAAGTTTCCAAACCGATAAACAAGGCGAATTCAGCCTGACAAACTCAGAAAACCGCTATTACAATATGGATGTTACCGCAGTCTATAATGGCGAAACTGCCTACTTTAAGAATTATTATAGCAACAGATATTATAACGATAACGATGGGCCAGATCAAGTGAGCTACCATCCGTTTTTATTTACGGATCGCAGCATTTACCGACCAGGACAAGTGGTTTACTTTAAAGGCATTGCTACAAAAACAGAACATAAAAAGACCAGCGTTTATGCCAATCAATCAACAAAAGTGACCCTTACCAATGTCAATGGCGAAGTGGTTAAGGAACTACAACTCAAAACCAACGATTACGGTTCGGTTTCCGGAGAATTCATACTTCCCAATGATGGATTAACAGGTAGTTTTGGCATCAGCATCTTTGCCGGAAGTTACGGTTACACAACTATTTCTGTTGAAGAATACAAACGTCCAAAATTTGAGACCAGCTTTAAACCCTTAACCGAAACCTTTAAAGTCAACGATTCTGTTACCGTAAAAGGTAAAGCTTTGGCGTATGCAGGAAGTAACATTACCGATGCAAAAGTAGTGTATCGTGTCCATCGCAAAGTCAAATTTCCACTTTGGTATTATTGGTACCGACCTTGGTTTAACAGTGAGCCACAAGAAATTGCACATGGCGAAAGCATCACAGATAAAAACGGCAATTTTGAAATTACTTTTAAAGCTATTCCTGATGAAAGTGTAGATAAAACCAATTTGCCAGTGTTCAATTATGAAATTACCGCCGATGTGACCGATCTTAATGGCGAAACGCGAAGTGCAACCACAATTGTGAATATTGGCTATCATGCGCTTTTAGCAAATATCAATATTGAAGATCAGTTGGATAAAACCAGTAAGAAAAACCAATTAACACTTACGACCAAAAATTTAAATGGCGAATTTGTTCCCGCTCAAGGCACAATCAAAATTTATAAACTCGAAGCTCCGAGAGAAGTTTTAAGACCGCGTCCTTGGGCAGCACCAGATTACCAAGAGATGTCTCGTGAAGAGTTTAAAAAATTATTTCCGCATGAAGCCTATCAAGATGAGCAGAACCCAGAAAATTGGGACAAAGGAAAAATAGTTTTTGAAAC
This sequence comes from Gelidibacter sp., assembly GCF_039916245.1. Lineage (GTDB taxonomy): Bacteria > Bacteroidota > Bacteroidia > Flavobacteriales > Flavobacteriaceae > Gelidibacter. The sequence goes on along the minus strand of NZ_JBDSLS010000147.1, from coordinate 3,593 downwards.
CAATTTTGACACTTCTAAATCCAAGGAAATCGACTTAGGAAATCTTAAAAAATGGGATTCTGGAAACTATGTCGTTGTTTTGGAAAGTAGCGATCGATTTGGACAGTTGGTAAAGGATCAAGCCAGAACTTTTGTGTTCAGTCCAGAAGACAAAACACTTCCTGACCATCAATTATTTAGTGTGAGCACCGATCAATCCACTTATAAAATCGGACAGAATGTGATCATTACTTTTGGTAGTGCTGCGGAAAACTTAGTAGTCACAGTAGATGTAGAAAAAGATCGAAAAATCATCAAGACTTATATTATTCCGCTGAGCAATAACAAAAAAACGATTGCCATTCCTGTATTAGAATCAGATTTGGGCGGCTTTGCCGTTCATTACAGTTTTGCAGCTTTTAACAGTTTTCAGTCTGGAACACTAACTATTGCTGTTCCGTATCCAAAATCAGAATTGACTATTGAAACCAAAACCTTTAGAGACAAATTAGAGCCTGGAGCCGACGAAACCTGGAGTTTCAACATCAAAGGCCCACAAGGCGATAAAGTAAGTGCTGAATTATTGGCAAGTATGTATGATATGTCTTTGGATCAATTTCAACCGCATCAATGGATATTTAGTCCGTTATATCAACCTGTTTATTACAGCAATAACCAGCGGAGCGCCACTAATAGCTTTGGCAGCGGCGCTTTTAATGTGTATTTGCCAACCAATAATTTAAGCTATCCCTACCAAAATTATGATCAATGGAATTGGTTTGGCCTTTATTTCGGGAATGGAAGATATGGGATGGATACAATGGTTCGAGGCATGGCTTCAGGGGTTCAAATGGAAAACACTTTGGTAATGCGAAAAGATTCATTCTCTGACAACAAGGCTGAAGGAGAGGTTATGGAACAACTGAATACACCTCCTCTACCACCATCTCCTTCGGATTCAAACAATGAACCTAAAGAAGATTTAGAATCTGTCGGCATTCGGAAAAATCTTCAGGAAACGGCATTCTTCTTTCCACTATTACAAACCGATGCAGACGGAAATGTCACATTTAGTTTTACGACACCAGAAGCTTTGACCAAATGGAAATTACAGTTATTGGCCCATACTAAATCCTTAGAAAGCGCAACCACATCTTTAGAAACTGTTACTCAAAAGGAATTGATGGTCATCCCAAATGCACCTCGTTTTCTACGTCATGGCGATGCGATTTCCATCAGTACCAAAATCGCTAATCTTACAGATAAGTCGTTATCTGGAGAGGCCATTTTACAACTTTTTGATGCGATTACCGGCAATGCTATTGATGCAAAACTTAATAATTCTAACAATAGAAAACCTTTTACTGTCGATGCGAAAGGCAACACCCAAATCACGTGGAGTTTAAACATTCCTGATGATGTGGATGCCGTCTTATATAAAGTCATTGCAAAATCTGGCGTTTATAGTGACGGCGAACAAAACGTCCTACCGGTACTCTCAAACCGAATGTTGGTAACCGAAACCTTGCCGATGTGGATGCGTTCTAATGAAACCAGAACTTTTACTTTAGACAAATTGGCTTCATCAGGCTCAGCCGCTTCAAAAACACTCAAAAACCACAAACTGACCTTGGAAATGACTTCCAATCCGGCGTGGTATGCCGTTCAGGCTTTGCCTTATTTAATGGAATATCCATACGACTGTAACGAACAAATCTTCAGTAGATATTACGCCAATGCGTTGGCCAGTCATATCGCCAATGGCAATCCGAGAATTAAAGAGGTATTTCACCAATGGGCTTCTCAAGATGCCTTGATCAGCAATCTTGAAAAGAATGACGAATTAAAAGATATCCTAATTCAGGAAACGCCTTGGTTACGAGATGCCCAATCTGAAACTGAGCAAAAGAAACGGATCGCGCTATTGTTTGACCTAAACAAAATGACCAATGAATTGCAATCGGCACAACGCAAACTTCAAAACAACCAAATGAATAACGGCGCATGGGCGTGGTTTGAAGGTGGGAGAGAAAATCGTTTTATCACACAACAAATCATTACTGGTTTTGGGCATTTGAAACAACTTGATGTTAACCAGAAGGGAATTGAAGGATCATCTAGTGACATGATCAAAAAAGCCATCACTTATTTAGATGCCGAATTTGTTCAAGAATATAAAGACATCAGAAAATATGATAAAAAAGTCGATTTAAGCAAAGACCATTTAAGCTATACGCAATTACACTATTTGTATATGCGTAGCTTTTTCCCGGAAATCGCAAAAAGCAAAGAAGTTCAAACCATCACCGATTATTATCAAACGCAAATCCAGAAGTATTGGCTACCGCGTTCCATATATGCTAAAGGCTTGATGGCAATGGTTTCGCATCGCGCTAAAGATTCAAAAACCGCGAATAGCATTTTAAAATCTCTAAAGGAAAACAGCATTACTTCTGATGAATTAGGCATGTATTGGAAAGACAATAAATCCTCATGGTTTTGGTACCAAGCGCCGATTGAAACGCAAGCGCTGATGATTGAAGCTTTTTCAGAAATTCAAAAGGACGTAAATACGGTTGATAATTTAAAAATCTGGTTGCTTAAAAACAAACAGACCAACAGTTGGAAAACCACCAAAGCCACAACCGAAGCTGTTTATGCCTTATTGTTGCAAGGCAGTGATTGGCTGAGCGTCACTGATATGGTCGATGTTGTTGTGGGCGGCAAAAAAATCGAACCTTCCAAATTAGAAGCGGTTAAAGTAGAAGCTGGAACTGGCTACTACAAAACATCCTGGACTGGTCCAGAAATAACCCCAGAAATGGCAAACGTGACTTTGACTAAAAAAGGCGAAGGCATTGCTTGGGGAAGTTTGTACTGGCAATATTTCGAAGATCTGGACAAAATAACTTTTGCTGAAACGCCATTAAAATTGAACAAAAAACTGTTCCTTAAAACTAATACCGATAAAGGCGAACAAATTTCAGAAATCACTTCCAAAACTGATTTAAAAGTAGGCGATTTGGTAAGAGTTCGCATCGAATTACGCAGCGATAGAGACATGGAGTTCTTACACATGAAAGATATGCGTGCTGCAGGTTTTGAGCCAGTGAATGTTTTGTCTAGCTACAAATACCAAGACGGATTGGGCTATTATGAAAGCACAAAAGATGCGGCGACCAATTTCTTCTTCGACTATTTACCAAAAGGCGTTTATGTTTTTGAATATGATTTACGTGTGAATAATAGTGGAAATATGAGCAATGGTATTACCACCATTCAAAGTATGTATGCTCCGGAGTTTACAAGTCATAGTGAAGGGATAAGAGTTAATGTGGAGTAAAAAAAGCTGGAAGCTGGAAGCACGAAGTTGAAAGCACGAAGTTGAAAGCACGAAGTTGAAAGCACGAAGTAAGAAGTAGTAAGTGAGAAGTTCAGTTTGTCGCTAAAACATCAAACTCAGCCCAATTAAATAATTCCTTCCCTTTTTCAAGGGAAGGTGGATTCAATTCCAGAAAAGGAATTGAATACGGAAGGGTTATCTAATTCTAAACAAGAAAATAACAGCAATAATAAAAACCACCTCGTCTTCTGCTTCTCTACCGAAGCAGAAG
>NZ_JBDSLS010000146.1:0-3188 GCF_039916245.1 Gelidibacter sp. | reverse complement strand
TGTTTTGAATAGTACTCTTGGTATTGTCCGCTCGTGACCGAATTAAGCCATTCTTCGTTTTCTAAATACCAATCAATTGTTTTAGACAAGCCCTTTTCAAATGTTACCGAAGGACACCAACCTAATTCTTTATTAATTTTAGTGGCGTCAATAGCATATCTTAAATCGTGACCTGGTCGATCTTTTACATAGGTAATCAACTTCTCACTAGTACCTGGTTCTTTGTTTAGCTTAAGATCCATTTGCTGACACAACAACTTGACTAAATCGATGTTTTTCCATTCATTGAAGCCACCAATATTATAAGTCTCATTCAGTTCACCTTTATGAAAAACCAAATCAATAGCAATGGCGTGGTCAAGAACATATAACCAATCTCTTGTATAGTTACCATCACCGTAAACAGGTAGCGGCTTTTCTTGGATGACATTATTGATAAATAAAGGGATCAATTTTTCCGGAAACTGATAAGCTCCGTAATTGTTTGAGCAATTTGAAATCACATACGGCAAGTTGTAAGTTTCACCATAGGCTCTTACAAAATGATCAGAGCTCGCCTTAGAAGCAGAATATTGGGAATTTGGACTATATGGTGTCGTTTCTAAAAACAAACCTTCACTTCCCAAGGTGCCATAAACTTCATCAGTACTGACGTGATAAAACAACTTATTGTCCCAATTATCTGACCATAAATTTTTAAACGCATTCAGTAAAATCATGGTACCCATAATATTGGTTTTTGCAAACGCTAAGGGATCTGTAATGGATCGATCCACATGAGATTCTGCCGCCAAATGAATGACACTATCTGGTTTTTCGGTTGCAAATAAATGTTCTATAAAACCCTCATCGGTAATATCTCCTTTTACAAACTTATAATTCTCCTTATCCTCAATATCTTTAAGATTCATGAGATTTCCAGCATAGGTAAGACTATCTAAGTTTATAATTTTATAATCAGGATAGGTATTAACAAAAAGTCTCACCACATGAGACCCTATAAAACCTGCACCACCCGTAATTATAATTTTTCTTGACATAGTTCTGTTTTTTGTTTCTTAAATAAATGACACAATTTCCTATCTCGTATCAGCATTCTATCATCGAAGCTGCCCTTTAGAAACGGCTTCGCCACCATCACTCACATTAAATAAATAAACGTGATGAAAACCAATCTCTTACACTGAAAGACAAAACGCTGTTAGAAGCGTTTTAAAAGTCTGCAATACTACAATAATATCAAGAATATCTTACTTTATAAAGTAGATTGTTCTTTCTGATCTTTATAACTGTCATATCTCAGACATTTATACTTCATTTCAATATTGTCTGGAAAAGAATTAAGACCGCTTCGCTGATAGAACCAAGAACAAAGATTAACACGTATTTAACTGAAAATAAGGGCTGTGAAATTCATAATTAGAATGGGTGTAACTATTCAGCCATAATGGGCAAAAAGGGTTTTTGAAGAAATACGTTTTGAATATTATCAAGTACACTTTTATTATTTTTCTTGAGTGTAGATATGTATCCCCTAATCCTAGCAAAGTATTGCGCATGGTTCTGCGACCTAAAACAGCCTGACACCTTTTCTTTTACCTTGATCATCCTTAAGTCTCTTTCCGCCTGGTTATTATCAAAAGGGACATCAATTTGTTTTATGAATTTAAGGAACAGGTATTTGTGTTTTTCAAGCGCAAAAGCCAGCCTCTGTTCATCTGTTTTCTTTAATGCCCCGTTATATTCTTTTATGATTGGCCTGACCAGGCCCGTGTACCTTTTGAATATCCTGGAATAATAAGCTGCTTTTAAATTGGGGTTTTCCTCTTTGTCCTGCTTGGCCTTGCAGAGCAATTTCCTGATCTGCTTTGCCCAAGGCGCGTCAAAAGCCTCTTCAACATAAACAAGATCCCTTAGTATATGTGCGTTGCATAGGCTATGGCCACATTCATAGGAGAAATAACTGCTAAAACGGTCATGTACCAGGGTGCCCTTGTAGAGTTCTAAAAGCCCTATGGCATCCATGGCCTGTTTGCCTCTGTTCAAATGATGGGAAAAAAGACTTATGGTTTTATTGCTTACTACATGGATCCAACTGTTTTTTCCGTTAAGGCGAACACCTGTTTCATCGGCATGTAAAATAGGGCTCTGTAGTAACTGTTGTCTTATATGTTGCTCATAATCGCGCAAATCACCAAAACACTGCTTTTGGAAATTTGATAGGCTTCCCGTAGAAATACGGTGTCCTGTTAAATCGGAGATCAATTCACTGCAGCGCGCAAAGGGAAGCATCTGGTAGTTCTGGAGATAAACACAAAGTGATTTTAAATGCGTACCATATTGTGCTTCTTGTACAAGTTGTTTTGGGAATTGTCCTTTGTTTGATTTTCCGCAGGAGGCACATCTCCTATGCAGTCTTCTATGCTCTGTTACGTATATCTTTATTTCTGGAATATCGAAAACTTGACGTGTATCGAAATGTTCAGGAGCCTCCTCAAGGCTGTTTCCGCAACAGCTACAGTTTTCTACATCATGGACAACTACCGTATCTGCTGTGGCGACCATTTTTAATTTACTGCCCCCGTGGCCCTTTTGGCCCCCTTGGGGCTTATTGGATTTATCCCGCAGGCTTTTGGTCTTTCTAAATGGATCCTGTGAGGGAGGGACACTGCTGTTGCCGCTATTCTTAGGGTTCTCATATTTTGCCAATCTTAATTCGAGTTCGGCAACCCTCGAGCGCAATTCTGCATTTTCTTTTTTAAGAATTTCAAAATCTTGTAACAGTTGCTTTATAAGTTGCTTGTCGTTCAAAACTATTGTTTTCCCTAAGGTCTCAAACCAAGCGTAACAAACAAAATAAAAGACTATTACAATATCAGAGAGTTATAAACCGATGTTCATAAAACACATGTTTTTTTTAGAGCAACAGCGTAAAAAATCGAAAATCGTTGATAACTGCATCAAATCGGCTGAATAGTTACGAATATGTTATGATGATTTAGCAATAGTTTTCAAAAAACCTCGAAATGAAGGAGATTGAGGGTCAAAAACATTGAAATATCTTTATTTATCTCTATTCTTAGTAGATCAACGCAGCTTTAATCTGTCAACAATGATTTATAATCGATTTTATTTCGACTAAACACTTCATGATTTTCATATTTTAGAAATTGTAACCACTAAAAACC
>NZ_JBDSLS010000145.1:0-3400 GCF_039916245.1 Gelidibacter sp. | reverse complement strand
TCAATCAAATTTATTAACTTAATGGTTATGAAACGATTCGTATTATTTAGTGGACTATTTGCAGTGCTTTTGGGCTGTGGCTCGAACAGGCAATTCACAGAACAAGATAACCAAGACTATCAGAATTTACAGGAATTGGTAGCTTCAAAATCCTTGGAGATTGTTTCAACAAGTGCGATTCCAATGGCTACAGTGGCATTCAGTAAAGTGGCCAATTCCAGAATATTAGGTCCCGGAAATAACGCAAGCAACATCGATATTACATCAAACTCCAATAAGCTGACGATCAAAGGCGATAGCATTCGAGGCTATTTACCATATTTTGGAGAACAAACCTTTGGCGGCGGTCCCTATGGTGGGAATCATACTGGAATAGAATTTAATAATATTCCAAAAGATTATCAGGTAGTTCAGAACGGCAAAAAGCATGCAGTAGATATCTCTTTCAAAATTAACGACCAATATCGCAATAATGACTTGTATACCATCATGATTACATTATATCCAAATTACAGAAGCGAGATTCGAGTGCAATCCACAACGCGAACTCCAATCGAATACATGGGTCGTGTTAGTAAACTGGAACAGGATCAGAAATAGAGGATATTTGGCCTTTCCACAATATTCTATTTTACATAATATAAATTATAGAACAAAATTTGACGATTTGTGGAATAGGGTTTTTCAGCGAAATGTTCAATAATCATGTTTATTGCAATACCATGACTGTCATTCCAAAAAACATTATGTACAAGATTCTTTACGGTATCACAGCTATAGAATAATACTAAGACTATCTCTTCTAAAGTTTAAATTACAGCGATGCTTCTAAACCGTTACGAAAATTAAGTGCGTTTCATAAGGTCCATATTCTGAACTATTGTCCATAAATTTTCAAATAAGCGATTCTCAGAGCATGCTCAAAACTGTATCTTTGCATCTAAAATTATATATTTCGTCTTAAAACCGATTTAATAATAAAAAAAAACAAATCTAACAAATGATCATCCCTAAACTCCATTATATATCTCAAGGAAATTCTCCAAAAGAACATTTGGAAAACATCCAAAAAGCATGTTCTTCTGGTGCAGAATTAGTGCAATTGCGTTTGAAAAATGTTTCAGACAAAAAATATTTAAAACTTGCTGAAGAAGCTCGGGAAATTACCTCACATTTTCAAACGCGTTTAATCATAAACGATAATTACAAAATAGCAAAAACAGTTAAAGCCGATGGTGTCCATTTAGAAGCATCAGAAGTTTGCCCTACCGTTGTTAGAGATTATTTATTCTCTTGGCAAATGATCGGTGGCACCGCAAACACCTTGCAAGATTGCGAAACATTGATCAGTAAAGACGTTGATTATATTGGATTGGGTCCTTTCAGATTTACCGCAACCAAAGAGCATTTGCCAACCATTTTAGGTTTATCGGGGTATTCTGCTATTATGGACGTTTTAGATACCAAAACACCAATTATTGGCGTTGGCGGCATTACTACAGATGATGTTAAAGACATCTTAGCGACAGGTATTTCGGGATTAGCCGTTTCTGGAGCGATTACACGCGATTTTAATAGTATAAAACTATTTAATCAACTGCTAAACGCATCTTCTACAGAAGAGAAAAGACATACGTTTGAGTAGTAATAAGTATTGAGAGTTAAGTATTAAGAACGCAAGTTTCTCTCGCAGAGACGCGGAGACGCAAAGTTTTGATGAGTCAAATATTAAAAAAATGATTTGTCAATAAGCTAAAAACATCAGTGAAAAGTCAGCAGAAAATCAGTGTCACTTGCCTGAACTGACGGGCAGGTCTGCGTTCTATAGTTTATCTCGCAAAAACCCAGAAACGCATAGCTCTAATATTTGAGATACTTGTTATATAAGCTAAAAACATCAGTGAAAAGTCAGCAGGAAATCAGTGTCACTCGCCTGAACTGACGGGCAGGTCTGCGTTCTATAGTTTCTCTCGGAAAGGTTTGATGAATCTAAATATTTAAGATAATTCGTGAATAAGCTTAAATCATCAGCGAAAATCAGCAAAGATCAGCGTCATCTGCGTTCTGTACATACAGCTTCCCTCCTACACTTAAATATAAATCACTTCTACTTTAGTATTGAATAGTCATTTGACATATTCGCAAGAGATCAAGCAATAATTTTATAACTAAGCGTTCGCAATCTTTTCGTAAACACTCGATTTATAAATCGCTCTTAAAAAAAAAGAATGAACCTCCATTCTTTCGTATCTTTAGGATAGAGTTTTTCTAAAAAACGAAGTTTCTTTCATTTAGAAATATCAGATCTATTCGAACGCCATTAATCTGTTGGAATTCTATAAAACCTATATATTATGAATTCATATAATACTTAAAAATTATGATAAAGTCCATTGTGCTAAAAAACAGACCTAAGGGAAAACCAAGCCTTTCAGATTTCGAATTTATAACCGAAGATTTGAATCTTACCATAAATCCAGGCGAACTTCTTTTAGAAACAGCCTATGTTTCTGTAGATCCATATCTAAGAGGGCGCATGAGCGATGCCAAATCATATGTCCCTCCTTTTGAACTCCATAAGCCCATAACGTCTGGCGTTATTGCTAAAGTCATTGCCTCTAAAAACGAAAAATTTAAAGAAGGCGATTTTGTTTCTGGCATGTTAGATTGGAAAACAAAGCAAAAATCAAACGGTGATGGCTTATTAAAAGTCGATCCGGAAAAGGCTTCTTTAAGTGCGTATTTAGGCATTTTAGGAATGACAGGTTTAACCGCATACTGTGGATTGACGCAAATCGGTAAACCCGTCGCAGGAAAAACCCTTGTGGTATCTGGAGCTGCTGGTGCGGTAGGATCTGTGGTTGGACAAATCGGGAAAATCCTTGGACTTAGAGTGATTGGGATTGCCGGATCAGACGAAAAAGTGGCCCTGTTAAAATCCAAATTCGGATTTGATGAAGCAATTAATTACAATACCAGTAAAAATATCAGCGCCGATATTGCCAAAGCGGCACCAAACGGCGTGGACATTTATTATGATAACGTTGGCGGACCGATCTCTGATGCCGTATTATTTAACATCAATAAATTTGCTAGAATGATCATCTGCGGCGCCATATCAGTATATAATAATACAGAATTACCAAAAGGTTTGGGCGTACAACCTTTTCTAGTGAAAAACAGCGCGTTGATGCAAGGCTTTATCGTCTCCAATTATGCCGATAAATTTCCTGAAGCCATGGAACATTTAACCAACTGGTTAGCAGAAGGTAAATTGACCTACACTGAAACCATTGTTGAAGGTTTTGATAATATCCCAAAAGCGTTTCTTGATTTATTTGAAGGGAAAAACAAAGGAAAAATGATTGTAAAAATTTAATTTTAAAAAAGAAAAGACATG
>NZ_JBDSLS010000144.1:0-25575 GCF_039916245.1 Gelidibacter sp. | reverse complement strand
TGGAATATTAAGGTCAACCTTCGATTTTTCTGGAGATTCAATCAGCGCAGATAGCTTTGGATAATCCAAGCGTAAATTAGCGTTGACGCTGTTATTGTTGAGTGCAGCCCGTAAATCAGTAACTTTTAAAGTATGGTCGTCTGCATTAAATTTAAGGCTCAATTCCTTTAAGTCGATTCCTGAAATCTCTTTGAAATTCGATTTTTCGATATGAAGCTCTGCGGTTTTATCTTTCAGATTGATGTTGTTGGCTTGAATATTCAAATCGCTTAAAACAATCGCATTCGGGTTGAAATTGCCCGCGTTAGCTTCTGCGGAAGCGACAAAATAGCTGAATTTATTATTCTCAAGATCAAGATCGCCTACTGCTAAACGTAGTTCTGGCCATTCAAAAGCTTTAATATCCTGTTTGATAGCTTCAGTCGCTTCTGCTACTTTTTGGGTTACAATGTTGGACTCCGTTTCGGTATGGAGTACGACCGACGAATTTTTAAGACGAAAGGTTTTGACTTCAAAATCGCTATTGGCCAAGTCAGCTTTTGGGATTGCTGCAAACAAATCTTTTATATAAACTTCTGCTGCAATGCGGTCGCTGTACGATTGATAATCGGCAAACACGTTGGTCAAGGTCAAATTGTCGACTGATATGGAAGGCAAAGGCGCTGGATTTTCTTCAGGAATTTTGGGAACAGGGGTTTGGATGAATTTGATGCGCGTATCAGATAATTTTAAATCCGATGCTTCAAACTTCATGTGTTCCAAATCGGTGGTTTTCATGGCGGCATCGAGCGCTCCAATTTTAAATCGGCTGTCAATTCCGACGACCTCATCTTCAAAAACGATGTCAAAATCTTTGAAATTGAGCTTTCCTATGACGATATTTAAGGGTGCGGCCGTAGTGTCAGCTGCTATAGGAGCTGTTTTTTTGGATGCAAAAGCATCAATTAAAAACTGGAAATTATAACCTGAAATCGAATCTTTACGGATGATGTTGGCACGTAAACCTTGCCATTTAAGTGCGTCAACACCAATGCCTTCGCCGCGAATCATCGCCCATAAAGGTACATTGGCTTCCAGGGATTTCGAATAGATTAAGGTATCGCCTTTGGTGTCTTCAAGGAATAAACCTTCGATTTGAAGATTGCCGTCAAAAGTGAGAAACAGACGTTCAATTTCAACTTTGGTGTGGGTTTTATTGGAAACGTAAGCAGTGGCCTTGTCAATAATAATGCCTTGCCCCCAAGGACTTCGGATAAAAAGTAGGACGAGAAATAAGAACAAGAAGATGCCCAGAATAATTCTTAGCATTATTCTGACAATCCTATATTTCTTTTTTATAGGTTTTTTGTTAGCGTTCTCTTTTTCTTCCAATCACGTTGATCTAAGTGTGCAAATCTATCCTATTACATGTTTACGAACGTCCGTTAATACCATAATTAATACCTCAGATGTAAAATTGATTACTATTGTATTATTTGTATTAAATTTAGAGTTTAAATGTTAAATGTATATTAATAAAGTTCTAAAAATAGTTTTCAAACGTATATATTAACATAAACCAATAAATAATGATATTATGGCTATTAGAAAAACTAATCTAATTCTTGCAGTTGCATTGACAGCTTTTGTTTTTATGTCCTCTTGTGAAGATGGTAAAAAGAAAGAGCAACAAATTAAAATGGAAAACGAGCGTATTGAAATGGAAAATGCTGAAAAAGCTCAAAATGAAATGAAAGCTCAAGAAGCTAAGGCAACCAAGCTCAAAGAAGAAGCGCAAGCAAACAGTATTGCTGGTAAAGCCATGGCTGATAAGGATCTGTCAACTTTGGTGAGTGCTTTAAAAGCGGCCGACTTGGCGACCATGTTGTCTGAACCAGGAGAATACACGGTGTTTGCACCTTCCAATCAAGCTTTTGAGAAATTGCCTCAAAAAACAAGAGATGATTTGATGAAGCCAGAAAACAAGAAAATGTTAACCGATGTGTTGACCTATCATGTGGTTCCTGGAATTATTACCTCAGATAAATTGATGGCTGACATTAAAGGTGGAAACGGATCGTATACCTTTAAAACTGTAAAAGGGGATGAATTGACGGCTTCAATGAATGGCGATAAATTTGTGATCAAAGATGGATCTGGTAAAAAAGCACAAGTGGTTTTAGCTAACGTTCCCGCTTCAAATGGTATCATTTATGTTATTGATACGGTATTGATGTCTAAGAAATAATAAGAAGCTTACTTTATAGAAATTAAGGCGGTCGTTTGAAATTAATTTTCGAACGACCTTTTTCTATTTAATATACCGCCAAAGGTTTATTTTTTAGACTTGTTGATGGTATAAATTCCTCCTGCTAAAAGGATGGCTGCCAGTCCTAAATAAATATACCCTTGTTGTTTTCCAGATTCGTTTGAAGCGTCGATTTTTAATCCTAAAAATTTTACTTCTGCAGTGTTGTCGGCAACCTTATTGAAGCCGAGATATCCAAAGCCTATACTGACAAGGATTAAAATGGCACCGATGATTTTTATTGAATTCATGAGTTTAGTTTTTAAGTGATCTCTAATATAGTTAAAGGCCCCGTGTTTTCAAAGTCGTTGATTTTTGGTTTAGAGCGTATTGTGCAAGATTATAAAGGTTTGTTTTAAGCGTAGAAGCGCTTGAAAAATAAAAATCACTACCAAGTAACACTGTATTTTATATATTGGAAATTCCGTGATCTTAAATCAACTCCTCAATTTCCATCAGTTCCTTTCCTTTTTTTGTAGCAATCACACTTATAATTAAAATCTGAAGGGCGTGATATATCATCAACGGCAATAAAATAATACCGACAATGTTGGTTTGGCCAAATAAGGCTTCAGAAAATACAGTGCCATGCACCAATGATTTTTTGGTGCCACAAAATTGATTCGTGATTTGATCGGCATGATTGAATTTTAATACTTTTCCGATCCAGCCTGTCAGAGCATATACCACAACAAATAACACGACAACCAAGGCGACCATGACCAGCATTTCAAGGAGGCTCACGCTGCTGAAAATTCTGTCTTCAAATGAGTGTACAAAGCTCTTATAAATGATCAGTAAAATGATGAATTTGTCAAATTTATTCAAGGTACGTTTGTGTTTCATAGCCCATGCTGCAAGAAACTTTCGTAGCAATAATCCTAATGCTAACGGAATCACAATCTCGGTTATCAGTTGTAAATAAATGGCAGAAAAGTCGAAGGCAACATCGGTTTGTTTTATAAACGGCAATAGCCAAATCGGGGTAAGGATGATGCCGATAATCCCTGAAATACTGGCATTAAAGATGGCTCCAGGTAAGTTGCCTTTTGCCATAGATACCATGACCACCGAGGATGAAACGGTAGAGGGCAAAGCCGCCATAAATAAAAAGGCCAACCACAAAATTTCATAAGAAGTGTCTTTCACTAAAGGGAAGAACGGTAAAATAAGTAGTGGAAATAATAAAAAAGTAGACCCTTGAACCGACGCATGAAGCTTCCAGTTTTTAAGTCCGTCTCTCAAGGCTTGCGAACTTAAACTCAGTCCGTAGAAAAAAAAGATGAACGAAATGCCCAGACTACTGATCAAATTCATGGGCACGGGACTATTGGAGGCGCCCAATTGTGGGAATAAATAAGCAAGGAGAATACTAATAACTATCGCGATGACAAAGGAGTCGATTCGTATTTTTTTCAGCATTTGGAATGTTAGTTTGATTGCAAATATAATGAGTGAGGTTTTGAAAGTGATAAAATAATGGTAAACATTACGATGTTTTTGATACCGGCTGAGTTGAATCGAGGGAAGTTTGAATGAAGATAAAGCTATGCGGTAAATTGCATGGTTTTTTTATGTTTAATAATCAAGGAAAAACAGTAGCTCTTTCTAAAAACATCCACGGCATTTCCTGCCAACCATCGAATGTGGTGTTACTTGGCATGTTGCATCAATTAGTACCATTGTCTTTTTTGTAAAACCCCAATCTTATAAAAACGCTATCTTGGCCTTCTAAATAAGCCCCAAAGTTTAAACCTTCATGAGAGTATTTGTTTTATTATTTTTTATTTCACTTAGTTGTTTTTCCCAACCCTTTACAGGAAAAGTAGTGGGCATTATGGATGGCGATACCTTCAAGCTCCTTACAGCAGATTCAACACTGATAAAAGTGCGATTGGCAAATATTGACTGTCCAGAAAAAAAGCAGGCGTTTTCTACAAAGGCCACAGCGTTTACTTCCAAAGCCATCTTTGGAAAAACCGTAACTATCAAGGTTCAATCCAAAGACCGATACAAACGCTATATCGCTAATGTCATTTATGATGATAATTTAAGTTTATGTCATGAATTGGTCAAAAATGGTTGGGCGTGGCATTATGTGCAGTATTCAAAAGATAAAACCTTGCAGCAGATGGAGGATAAGGCCCGGAAATCTAAAATCGGACTTTGGCAAGATTCGAATCCAATAGCGCCTTGGGAATGGCGTGACTCCCAAATGAAGAAAAAAGCAGTGGTTAAATGAAATTGATAAAATTCTTTCTTTTTATTAATCTCATGTTCTTTGCTGTTAACCTGTCTGCGCAAAGCGTATATGTGACCACTACAGGAGAGAAATATCATAAAAGTACCTGTCATTATCTTAAGAACTCTAAAAATGAAATCGCTTTTGATAAGGTTTTAGAGCTGAGATACACAGCGTGCTCGGTATGCAAGCCGAATGTCAAGGACAATAGCTTAGGCATCATGTCCACTTCCAATAAATCGACTGTTGATCCAAAAGCATCTACAAATTCAACTTCTACCCAATGCATTGGGAAAACAAAATTAGGAGCACGTTGCAAACGAATGACTAAAAGCGGTAATGGGCGGTGTTATCAGCATTAAGGTTTTAGGAAGATTCTGCTAATCATATCATAAAATGGACGTATTTGAACCTTGTGAAGGTTTGATCAGATAGTAAACTTCTAACAGATAACTTTAATATACTTGCCCTCAAATTAGTATCTTCGCTATCAAATTCTATTTTAAAATTTAATACATGACATACTTTAAGAGCAACGCCTTACTCGCAATGTTGGCTTTCGTTTTTTCCTTTTCAGTTTTTGCTCAGGAAGCAAATTATGGAAATCAACATCTTTTTGACGATATATCGTATCGACAAGGGAACGTTTATCGCACGGCTTCCGGAAAGCCAGGTCCAGAGTATTGGCAGAATGCTGCCGATTATAATTTGGAAGTGACTTTAGATGAAAAAAATCATACCGTTGCTGGTAGTGTTACCATTCGTTACATTAATAACAGCCCAGAAACCTTGGACTTTATCTGGTTGTATTTGGAACAGGATCGTTTTACCGAAACCTCTCGCGGCACATTAACTACGCCGGTTTTGGGGAATCGTTACAATGGCGATGTAGAAGGCGGTTTTGAATTGTCGAATGTTTCTGCAGTCACAAAAACAGGAACATCTTCAAAATATTTGGTAAACGATACCAGAATGCAGCTTTTCTTGGATAAACCATTAGCAGCCAAAGGAGGCGAAGTGACCATAAAAATGAATTTCAAATTTAAGGTTCCCGTCGAAGGGATGGATCGTATGGGACGATTGGAAACTGAAGGCGGAACAATTTACGCCATCGCCCAATGGTATCCACGTGTGGCGGTGTTTGACGATGTGGTCGGTTGGAATACCGAGCCTTATTTAGGTGCTGGTGAGTTTTATTGTGAATATGGCAATTTTGATGTGAAAATTACGGCAGCAGCAAATCAAACGGTTGTTTGTTCAGGAATATTACAAAATCCAAAGGAAGTGTTGACCAAAACACAACAAGAGCGATTGGCGCAAGCTGAAAAAAGTGATAAAACTGTTTATATCATCAAGGCTAATGAAGTAGGAAAGCCCCTCGCACAAGCTAAAACGAGTGGAACATTGACCTGGCATTTTAAAATGGAAAACACACGGGATGTGGCCTGGGCTGCTTCAAAAGCCTTCATTTGGGATGCTGCGCGCATGAATTTAGGCGATGGAAAAACAGGGTTGGCACAATCAGTTTATCCTAAGGAAAGTGACGGCAAGGGCGCTTGGGCGCGTTCCACCGAATATACGAAAGCGTCTGTTGAATTTTATTCTAAAACTTATTTTCCTTATCCCTATCACAACGCCATAAATGTTGCAGCTAATGTTGGGGGAATGGAATATCCTGGCGTTAGTTTTTGTCATTATAAAAGCGTGGGTGAAGATTTATGGGGCGTTACTGACCACGAATTTGGGCATAACTGGTTTCCTATGATCGTTGGAAATAACGAGCGCCGTTACCCATGGATGGATGAAGGGTTTAATACGTTCATCAACCATTATAGTACCGTAGCTTTCAATAATGGTGAATATCCGAGTACAACAGATAAGCCTCGTACTTTAGTAAGATACCTCACTTTTGAAAACCGTGAAGGCATTAATACGTCTCCAGAAGTGGCCAATGCACGAAACTTGGGCTATACCGCCTATTACAAACCTGCAGCTGGTCTTTTTATGCTTCGCGAATACATCTTGGGGCCTGAGCGTTTTGATTATGCATTTAAAAGTTATATCCGTCATTGGGCCTATAAACATCCGCAGCCAAACGACTTTTTTAACCATATCGAAAATGCGACTGGAGAAGATTTATCCTATTTTTGGAGAGGTTGGTTTTATGGAAATGGAAATATTGATTTAGGCATTTCTTCGGTAGAGCCTTATCAAGGGAATTATCTTATAACTGTTGAAAATGACGGGCAAATCCCAATGCCGGTACAGCTTCAAGTGATTTATACAGATAACACGACCGAAAATATATCGCTTCCAGTAGAAATCTGGCAGCGTGGCAATAGCTGGAGCCATCTTTTGAAAACTAAAAAGGAAATTCAACGTGTTGTTTTGGATCCAAACAAAATGTTACCAGATATAAATATGCTGAACGACACTTGGAATAAGTTGTGATATTTGGTTTAATATATAGAATGCCTCTGAGAGCGCCATGTTTTTAGAGGCATTTTAATTTTTAACATATTTTTAAATTGCTTTGAACTCATTAAACTTCATGGCCATAGGGTGGTTTTGAATGATCATGCTGTCCTATTCATATTTCTTAAAGTGAAACGCTCTTGTAGTCTTTAATAAACTTAATATATTTAGCGCTTCAGATATTGATAGGATTGATGCGATTTTTATTGGAGTGACCAATATGCTGCAAAATCATAGGAAATTTGAGCATTTTAAAGAGATATAATAAGAATAGAAATCTAATATATAATACAATGAGCGAGTCGAATAACAGAAGAAGTTTTTTAAAACTGACGGGATTAGCCGGGCTTGGAATGGCTGCCGGCGGACTGGTAAGTTGCGGTCCTGCCGTAAATATTTTGACACCACCTAATAGAGGCGTGTCTCGTTTTAACATGTCAGGTTACGCAGCACCTAAAATAGAAACCGTTAAAATTGGTTTTATAGGTTTGGGGATGCGCGGTCCTGGAGCAGTTAAACGCATGAGCTACATTGAAGGAGTTGAAATAAAAGCTTTATGTGACTTAAGACCGAAACAAGCTGAAAGTGCCAAGAAATTATTGGACGGTACCTCACACAATCCTAAAATTTATAGCGGTACCGAAAATGCTTGGAAAGAGATGATCGATACGGAAGATTTGGATCTGATTTATATCGCTACCCCTTGGGATTTACACGTACCCATGGCGGTTTATGCCATGAACGCTGGTCGACACACGGCGGTTGAGGTACCTGCAGCCAAAACCATAGATGAGTGCTGGGAATTGGTGGAAACCTCTGAAAAGACGAAAATGCATTGTATGATGCTCGAAAACTGTTGCTATGACTTTTTTGAGTTGCTTACTTTAAATATGGCTCGACAAGGTTATTTTGGCGATATCGTCCATGGGGAAGGGGCGTATATCCATGATCTGGTAGATCTGAATTTTAATAAAAATGCCTTTCAGGATATGTGGCGTTTAAAAGAAAATATTGGCCGCAATGGGAATCTTTATGGGACTCATGGCTTGGGGCCGATTTGTCAAATTATGAATGTGAACCGTGGGGATCAAATGGATTATTTAACCTCGCTTTCAAGTGCTGATTTTTCTATGGGACCAATGGCAAAGGATCTGTCAGCCAAAGATGATTTCTTTAAGCCTTTTGAAAATGCTGATTATAGAGGCAATATGAATACTACCATGATTAAAACCAAAAATGGTAGAAGTATCATGGTTCAGCATGATGTGAGTTCGCCACGGCCATATTCGCGAATTCATTTGGTAAGCGGTACCGAAGCCATCGCTCGAAAGTGGCCCTCAGAAAAAATCGGAAAAGGCCATTCTTGGTTAAATGATCAAGAATTTAAGGCTGTAGAGGAAAAATACACGCCAGAAATCGTAAAAAGAGTGGGCGACTTGGCCAAACAAGTGGGAGGTCATGGCGGCATGGACTTTATGATGGATTGGCGCTTAATCGATTGTTTGCGCAATGGACTGCCATTAGATCAGGATGTTTATGATGCGGCGCTTTGGAGTGCCATTACTCCTTTGAGCGAACAATCTGTAGCTAACCGCTCTAATTCCATAGATGTTCCAGATTTCACACGTGGCCATTGGAAAACCAATGCACCTGTTGATATTAGTTTAACGGGAGGTGGTAATACCAATGTGCTTTACGGTAAATAATATTTTTATGATAGTTTGAGTAATGATGCTATAAGTATCTTTTAATATCAAAACTAATAAGAGCATTCTTCTTGATTCAACTGAATTAGGAAGAATGCTTTTTCTTTTTCTACAAGTTGTAATTGAATAGCTTATTTGACATGTAGATATTTTTGGAGTGTGATTTTTAATCACTTGTTCTAAAATTGTTATTCTTTCTCTTGATTTAAGGGCGTCGGTTTTTTTAAATCAAGTTGGATTCTTTTTTCGTAATCACATAGATTGGAATGCTATTTTATAAAGGGAGTTTGTGTATGACAACATTTATTCGTTTTTAGAAACTTTGCCAATCATTGATGTTTATGCGGCTGTGATTGAAGGCACGGTTATAGATAAACAAACAGGATTGCCTCTCAAGGATGCTAGCGTTGTTTTAACTGATTCTGAGAATAAGGTGTTTGAGGAAGCTAATACGAACGAAAACGGTCAATATAGAATGTTTACAAATAAGTTTGAAGCGTATTTTGTTAGAGCATCTTTAGATAATTACGATGCCGATGAGTCGCTGACCCAATCAGGTTTAGCCCATCAAGAAGTGAGTTTCAAGCTGCAGCTTAATGAGGTTGCTTTAGTCCCTGGAACTGATTTGGCCAAAGTTTTAAATATTCCGATTATTTATTTTGATTTTGACAAGTCTGACATTAGAAAAGACGCTCAAGTAGAGTTAGAAAAGCTCTTGGCGGCACTCAATCAGTATCCTAATTTAAAAATACAAATCAGAGCACATACGGATAGCCGTGGTAATGACGCTTATAACAAAGCATTGTCTCAGCGTCGTGCCACATCTACCTTAAATTCTTTAGTAGCAAACGGAATCGATGCCACAAGATTATCAGCTGTTGGATTGGGTGAAACCGAATTGGTCAATAACTGTAATAATGGTGTTGATTGTTCGGAAGAAGAGCATCACAAGAACAGACGTTCAGAATTTATAGTAAAAGAATAAAATAAGGATTGAATGCATATTAAAAACCGGAGATTCGTCTTCGGTTTTTTGTTTTTCCATTCTTTTGAATGGTTATTGTTAAAAGTCATTGATCCATCGTTTTCCAGCTCTTTGAAGATACCGGCAAATTGTGTGAATAACCTTTACACTGTGTAAATACGTGTGTAAAATCTCTTGGCATGAGTAAAATTTACACACTTTTTAACTCCCAACTCTATAAATAAGCCTGAAAACCACACTTTTTACAGATGGCACAGGTGTTGCTAATTACTAGATGAAAGCGATTAATTAAAACAATAAATTGATACATCTAAATATGAACATTGAAACGACAACTTTAAAACGGGAAAAAATTTCTGTAGCAGGTAAAACAACCAACGGGACTTTAAAAAAAGGTTCCTTTTTTAATGGCTTAAATTCAACAAAATCAATTAATCCATGGGGTATACTCGTCTTGATCAGTACGTTTATACTGATGATTGGTTCTGTGTTTTTGGTCTTTGATTTACAAAATGATTTTGCACAATTCAGAGAAGAGCGTGTGAACTCTACTTTTGGACTGATCTTTTTAACTGTCGCCACGGGGTTATTTTTCTTTAAGGCGGCTTTCTTCATTTATAATCTATATCTGTATTTTAGATATAAAGCGATTAAATCTGTTTCTAATGAAGAGTTACCTACGTGTACGGTAATCGTTCCTGCTTACAATGAAGGAAAACAAGTTTGGGATACCTTAATGAGTTTAGCTGATAGCGATTATCCAGAAGGAAAATTAGAGATCTTGGCCATTGATGATGGAAGTAAAGATGATACTTGGTACTGGATGCAGCAAGCTAAAAGAAAATTGGGCGATCGTTTATCTATTTATCAACAACCAAAAAACAAAGGAAAACGTCACGCGCTATACCGTGGATTTCATTTAGGTAAAGGAGATGTTTTTGTGACTGTAGATAGTGATTCTGTCGTAAAAACGGATACGCTTAGAAATTTAGTGAGTCCGTTTGTAGTTAATGAAAACTGTGGTGCCGTCGCTGGAAACATTCGCGTTCTGAATAATGAAAGAGCTTTATTGCCGAAAATGTTGAATGTGAGTTTTGTATTGAGTTTTGAATTTGTACGTTCTGCAGAAAGTAGTTTGAACTCTGTACTTTGTACTCCTGGAGCTTTGGCGGCCTATAAAAGAACGGCAGTTTTCGCTTGTCTTGAAGACTGGATCAATCAAACCTTTATGGGACAACCTTCCGATATTGGAGAAGATCGTGCCATGACCAATATGATTTTGAAACAAGGTAAATATGTGCTTTTCCAAAGAAATGCCTACTGTTATACCAATGTGCCTGAGCGTTACAAAGGCTTGTACAAAATGTTTATCAGATGGGGTAGAAGTAACGTGCGTGAAAATATTCAAATGTCAAAATATGTTTTCACGAATTTTAGAGAAGGCTCTAAAATAGGAATACGCTTATTGTTTATCAGTCAATCGTCTAAAATCATCATGAGCTATCCGTTTTTAGTATTTATGTTGTTCTTTATTATAATGCATCCGGTACTATTCATCGTCTCTACGTTTGCTAGTATCTTGGTTTTGTCAAGTTTCCCAGTATTGTTTTATGCAAAACGTTATAGCTTTACAGAGTCTTTTTGGGCATATTCATATAGTATTTTATACACCTTTGGGTTGTTTTGGATCACTCCTTATGCCATAGCAACAGCGAGTAGAAGAGGTTGGTTAACCCGCGAACTACCAGCAGCAAATTAATAAAGGTCTTTTCTATGGGCATTTATAAATAATGTTAGAGGATTACGACTTGAAATTTAAGTTGTAATCCTCTTTCTTTTTCAAGAGATTTATGAGCCTCAATTGAGGTTTAAACCTCTCCTGATTCCAGGCAGACAAGGCTGCTAGAACGTTTGTCATACCGACACATACTCTAAAGTAAGTCTCTTTAAATTTAAAATTTTGACACGAATTTCACGAATTTGCACAAATTCACTCGCTACTTGAAAACTCGTCATTAATCAATTGCTACAGATTTCACGAATGCAACAGACTTTCAGTCGGTTTTTAAACTCAGCACCAGAAGGTTTGTCGGGTTGTGGTGCTTTAGGATATGATTGTTTAGGTTGTTTTTTGTTTTAATTAGGGGATTAAGGTTTTCCTAGCGGTAAACTAGCCACGCAAGTTGATGATGTCCCTATATGTAATTTATTAGAAATCTTAATAAACCATGCTGATTTAAAAAGAATTTTCATTTTAAGCCCTATGTTCAAATCTTTACGACACAAGTCTATTTTCTACCCTCTATATTCTAAGAGCGCAGCGGTCTAAATTCTACTTCCTCAGCATCGCCACTGTCGCCACCGTTCTAAAACCAACATGATCAGATCCAGAATCTAAACTGGTGCCCATGCGTGCAGAAATTCTAAAACTCGAGCAGTAGGATGCATGGCACAAAAATGAACCGCCTTTTATAATGTGTTCTTTTTGATAAGGATTATCTGGACTGTAAGATTTGTCAGCACCTGTCGGATTTATTAAAGGTTTTGAAGGGTCTAATTGTTTGTAATAATCCACGTTAAACCAATCACTGGTCAATTCCCAAACGTTTCCAAGCATATCATAAAGCCCAATACTGTTTGGAGCATAGGATTTTGATGGTGCAATTAACTCAAAACCATCGACACTTTCATTTTTTACAGGAAACGTTCCTTGCCAAGTATTTGCAGAAGCGTTTAGTAGGCTTGGGTCATTACCCCAAGTATAGATGTGCTCCGTATCTTTTCCTTGTGCAGCAGATTCCCATTCGGCTTCGGTTGGTAAGCGACGGTTCGCCCATTTGCAAAAGGCCAAAGCATCTTCGTAAGCCACGTGCACCACCGGATAATTATCTTTGCCATCGATATTGCTTTTTGGACCTTCAGGATGTTTCCAATTGGCGCCAATTTTCCACAACCACCATTGCGTGTAGTTGTCCATATCCGAAACTATATTTACATCCCTGTTAAATATTAAACTTCCGGGTTGAAGGATGCTGTCGGCTGGTTTTGGTGTGCCTTCTGGTAGTTCTTTTTTCATGTCTTCCCAGTCGATGGGACGTTCTGCTACCGTTATATAATTTGTGGCATCTACAAAAGCTTTAAACTGTTTATTGGTCACTTCAGTAATATCCATAAAAAAACCATCCACAGTAACCTTATGTGCCGGTTGCTCTCTTGGCAGCGCAAACGGGTCGCCTGGTTTTGCGCCTTGTGTAAATGTTTTGCCCTCCACCCAAACCATGCCTTCTGGTGTTGGAATATCTTTTGGTTGCTCCTTTAATAAGATATGTTCTGGAATTTCAGTAACACGTTCTTCTTTTTTGGCGGAAGGATTTTTGCAGTTTGCAAAAGCGAATAGAACGAGCGTGAAAAAGATGAGGTTTTTAGAGATATGGTGTGACATCAAATAATATTTCAGGAGAGAATAGCTTTGGTTTAAGATCGAAAACTTAGATTTTTTCAAATGTAAATTTACGAAAAAAAACGAATTCGCTCATTCAACTTCAAAGCTTCTTCCATAAAAACATATACTGATCTGCGTATCTACAATCTGTGAAAATCTACGGGAAATAGGACGAGAGACGTGTTGTTGCTATTTGAAAAACTGTGACACAAAGTTCCACAAAGGAGACACCAAGGGCCACAAAAATGAGTGGTTTAGTATTTCATAATGAGGTAACAAGCAAAAAAGGTCGACGTTATTTATAATACGAAAGTATTGAAAAGCGCTTCCAATTCGTCTTCGGGATCTGTACACAATCCAGGATGGGTTTTTGAGCTTTGAATGATCGTGCTTCGTGAAGCGGCCAGCCATCTAAATCGGTCAGATAATTCAAACTGCCCAATAGTTCCGCCTTTTTCAGGACCGTCACATACAAGTTCCCAAGCTTTGAGATGGTTGTGCAACATGGTGATATCTAAATCCTCGGAAAAAGCTGTAAGCTTTTTGGTGTCAATCTTATATTTAATGCCCAAGAATTTTTTCCGTTTAGAAAAAAGAAGCACCCCAACATTAAAGAATTCTTCCCGCTCGACTTTAGGGACCACTCTGATAATTGCATATTCGTAAGTGACTTTATCTTGCATCTTGAGCTTCTTTTGCTAATAGGTCAATCATTGAAAGTTTTGTGGTCAGATACTGGGTGTATGCGGCGCGCATCTCGTCTGGAGATAATATATCGCCTTCATGGATTAACCAATCTTCGGGAATATTCGCGATGATTTCTTCAATTTTAGAAGCGGTCAACGTCAATTCAATATGCTTGGCTGCGGCTGATATTTGCGTGGCCTGATCTAATAAAACGTGATCTTTTATGAGTGGAAAAGTTCTGGTCAGATGGTTTTCCCAAGTTGGCCAGTTATGATGAAAGTAAAAACTAGCACCGTTGTCAATAATCCAAAGTTCCTTGTTCCAAATAAGGACGTTCGGATTTTTTGGCGTGCGGTCAATATTACTGATGATACTATCTAGCAAAACTACTTTAGAAGCCAAAAGTCCATCTATTTCTGTGACCAACGGATCAAAAGTGATGGCGCCCGATAAAAAATGCAGACCAAGATTAAGACCGACGCTAAACTTTAGTAAATCCTGAATCTCTTCATCAGGTTCCGTTTTGCTGAAGGAATCATCAAGGTTCATAAAAACCACTTCTGGCACTTTTAGTCCGATGGCTCGCGCTAGTTCGCCACCGATAAATTCGGCGATAAGTGCTTTTTTTCCTTGTCCTGCACCACGAAATTTAAGGACATACATAAAGCCATCGCTGGCCTTAACAATGGCGGGCATAGAGCCGCCTTCGCGTAAAGGTGTAATATATTGCACCACATCAACGGTGCGAATATCGAGTGTATTCATAACGACGAAGATACTAAAAATGAAAATTGCTCAGGCATCAAAAAATATAGAATTAAGATCAGCTATTATTTTGGCTTTCCTGAGCAATTTATTGATCTCAAATTAAGTTGAAATCCCGTTAGAGCATTGGTCACTGGTATGAACTTTAGTGCATGTCACTTTATCTTCTAAAATTTTTTGACACGAATTTCACGAATTTACACGGATTCACTCGTTCCCTGAAAGTATTAGCGTAAATTATTTACTTTTAATTTCACGAATTTAACAGACTTTCAGTCTGTTTTAAAAACAAAGGCAGTTTAGTCCATTGATTTATTTTACTTAGCAACATCCGGTAGATGGCGAACAACAATCCGTGCTCTTCCAAAGTTCCGATAGTTTTACTTTTGATTTTTCTATGGCAATGCCATCTTTTTCGGCATAAACGGTAATGCTGAAAATTCCAGTGGCACCTTTGTTGAACTCATTAGTTTCTTCTTGTGAAAGATATTTGATAAGGATATCATCAGGAATCGTGATCGGTTTTTCCTTTTGAATGGTTAGGTTTTGGAAACCTTGATCTATGATTAATTGAAGGTATTCTGATTTCTGAATCGCGCCTGCCACACATCCGGCATACATTTCAGCATCATTTCTTAAAGTATCAGGAAGATCGCCTACCAATACAATATCTGAAATACTAAAATGTCCGCCAGGTTTTAAAACCCGATGAATTTGTCCAATCACTTTTTGTTTGTCGGGAACGAGATTTAATACACAATTGCTGACAATCACATCGGCAACAGCATCGTTAACGGGCATCGCATCAATATCGCCTTCTCTAAACTCGACGTTGTTATAGCCTAATTTCTCTGCATTTATTCGCGCTTTTTCAATCATGATCGGTGTGAAATCAATCCCGATAACTTTGCCTTCGGCACCGGTTTCATGTCGAGCAACAAAGCAGTCATTTCCTGCTCCAGAACCCAGATCGATAACCGTATCCCCTTTTTTAATTTTTGCAAACTGCGTCGGAAGTCCGCAGCCTAAACCTAAATCAGCCTCTGCGTTATAACCACTCGTTTCCGAATAGTCATCCATCATAATATTGTAAATTTTGTTGGAAGGTGTCGTAGCGCCACAACATGAGGCGGCATTTTCGGCTTTTCCTTGCTCGGCAATTTTAGCATAACGCTCTTTGACGATGTCCTTTAATTCTTGTTCTTTATTCATGGTAATTAATTTTATAGCGATTTGTTCTATTCAGATTATACTTTTTAGAGTGTTCAGATATTTCACAGTTACCGTTATTGCAGTTCTATTGATATTGTCTTTTTTTAGAAATACACAACACATAGAAATATAGACTAGTTGTAAATTTCAAAGTCTCTATTTTCAGTCCTTTACGGTTTTAGTCTTTATTCTTGATTCTTAAAGCGAAGCGTGTCTTAATTTTATTAGCAGCACTCCTCTTTTAACGAAATGTCCTGATTTAGAAATTCCGATAGGAGAGCCTTCATTTTTGTCCAATTTTTCACATCAATGCAATAGCAAACCGTTGTGCCTTCAATGCTGCCTTTAATTAAACCCAGGTTTTTCAATGCTTTTAAATGTTGTGAAATGGTAGGTTGCGCAAGTCCTATTTCATTAACAAGATCGCCACAAATGCAGGCCTCCATTTTGAATAAATGCTGTAAAATGGCCACGCGGGCAGGATGTCCAAAAGCCTTGGCAAATTGTGAAATCTCGTTTTGTTGATCGGTAAATATCTCGGTTTTCGATAGGCCCATAAGTAGATCATTTTGTGTATCGTAATATTACGATGAATGGAGTTCTTGTCAAAATTATTTTTTATTTATTTTAGAAATTTTTATAAAATAAATTCGTTTTGACTTGGATTACGAGAACTATCGGGGAGATTTGTTAGTATTGAAGCGCGATGAAAAGTGTGTTATTCCTTGCCGTCAACTATGGTCGACATATGTTTGCGCGACTTAAAGATGGATTTAATAATGCGCTTGTGTCTTCTTTTGGTCGTGATCAAACGAAGTCTGAAATCGTCATAAAATAGACTTATTAATAAAATTAATGCTCCAAGAAGAAGCGTGTTTAACTTCCAATCTAATTTGGAATAGAAAAATCCGCCGGTCAATCCTCCGAAGAAAAAGAAGCAAATAATATAAAGACGTAGTTTTATGTTCGATTTTATATGGGCTCTTTTAGGACGGTATTTTGGAAATAATAATTGGGAAATCTCAATGCCTAAATCGGTAAATAAACCCGTGAGATGCGTTGTTCTAACCACAGCATCTGAAATTTTGGTCACAAACGAGTTCTGTAGTCCCATGACAAATAATAATAAACACACCATGAGTTGAGGGTTTTCTGTTTTAGGGAAATTGCTAAAAAAGGCAAGTCCTATTAAAATCACACTTTCAATAACCGTTGGTATGACATAAACATTCAGTTTCTTGTTTTCTTTATACTTTTCAATGAGGAAACTCGAGAAGAAAGAACCAAATAGAAATGAAAAAATATACAGAAAATAGATGGTGCCTTTCCATAATTTGAAATCCGCAACATCGCGTATAAATAGCGCAAAATGGCCCGTGACGTTGGTGGTCAATTCGCTGAAGGCTAAGAAACCGGTCACATTCACGATTCCGGCAACAAAAGACAAAATCGTGGCAATACGTAGATTGTGTTTTAAAGTTCTTCTTTTGCCTTGATGTCTAAACATGTAATTCGTCTTTACTGTGTTTGGTTAAATCTTAATTTACGGTTTTATGACGGGATTCCGAAAAGCGGTTGTCTTTTTTATAAACTCAAATGAAAGTTTCACTTAGAAATTGTCATGAAGCCTCCGCCGCTAGGTTAATACAGAATTTTTCATATCAAACGCTAATCCGATATACGTGTTATTATTAAACTGAAATTCATCGATAATTTCCCAGCCTAATTTTTTAGTGTGTGCCTTTTCAGAAATCACATTGATTTTATTGATGAAGGTTATGGAGATTGGATACTTTTTAAGGAATTCAAGGCGCATTTCTTCAAAAATTTGATTCAACAAACCTCTACCTCTATAACGTTCATCAATGCAAACGGGGCCATATTGAAAACTGTTTTCTGTTGTGATGTGATTGCCATGAAACGACAACTGTGGAAAACGAGAGACAATATAAATGAAAATTTCCCATTGCTCAAAATTGCTCCAACTTCCTGCAAAGGCGTAGGCAATAATGCCATCGTCTTCATTTTCTGCGATAAATATCCCGTTTTGTTGAATGATTTCTTCAATTTGAGGAATCGTAAAAGGCGTGGTCACAAATCCTTTTTCTCGTTCTTGATCAGTTAAATTTCTGTAGAGGTACTTTTCTTGAAGCGATAGAATGCCTTTGATGTCATCCTGAGTTCCAATTCTAGTCTGTATCATGAGGAATTATTTATTATGAAAAGTGAGGAGCAGCCTTGGTTTTAAGACTTCTAAATTAATAAATAATTATGGATTAGAATATCCGAATTATCAGTTTTAAAGAGGAATGGTTTTTTAAAAATAGGGTCGTAATTGATTTAACCTCTTATGACGTTATGGACTTCGGTTTGACCTGAAGATGCAATAATTTGTTACCGACTAGCATTATTTCTCCAACAGGCTCAAACCCCAGTTTTAAATATAAGCGTTTAGCATTCGGATTGCTTTCCTCTACCAGAAGGCCAATGGCTTTATCGTTTTGAGTCACATAATAATGGATTAAAAACTGTAATAATTTAGCGCCGATACCTTTGCCTTGATGATTTGGGTTGACGCCTAAGGAGTCTATGTAAAATTCGCCGGGCTGTGTTTCATCCTCAGGATTGAAAACTTTCGAGAAATGCGTTTCAATGTATTGTATGATCGGTGCTCTTAAGCGTTTTAATTCGGAACCGTCGTAAATGTTTACTGCGGCAATGATTTGATGGTCTCCTTCAACTACGAAACAGTTCTGATAGGAGTATTGATTGTTTTCTTTTTGTACAAAATGAAGCAGAAACTCCTTAGCCTTTTTGGGATCGTTTTGTCCGATAAATTCGCAGACAATGTCTTCCATGGCTAACAGCAGATAAGTTGCGATCGCGTCAGAATCTTCTAAAATTGCTTTTCGTATAATCATTATAATGGGGTCTTTTTGTGAAGGCGTTAATAGTCCGCAAAGATCGGCATTTACAAGGCTTTTTATCGCATATAATCCAGATAAATTACAAAGCTTAAAATGTAAGTCCTATCTAAATCTGTTAATTCATCATGCTTTTTCAAAAAGTAAGCCTTCATTTTTTAGATTGCGATGGCGCTTTAATTCATAGATTTAGTAGATGAGCTATAGTCATAAAAAATCCGTTTTCGATGTCATCAAAAACGGATTCCTTGTATTTTATAAACTAAAAATAATAAGCTATTATGTCTTTTAAGAGGGATCAACAACGGCTTCCTCAGAAACACCTTTGATTTTCAGCGCTCTCTTTTCACAAGTTTTGCAAAGTTCAGAAATGCCTTTCTTTTCCCATGATTCTTTAACCGTTCCTTCGGAGATGCCTTCTCTTCCTTTAATGTGTTGACAGTCTTTAAAAATATGGTATTTATTTCCGGCAGTCGTCCAATAGACATGATCATTATCAAAATTGAGATCTTTTAAAACGCTGGTTTGTTCGTTGATTTCTTTGGTATATTTTTCAATGGATGGCGGATTAAAATCTACCCCAGAAATACCAGCAATCAGTAGCGCAACAACCGCAATTGAACCTGCAATTCCTTTTGTTTTGCCATTAACATCTTTGTTCATAAAGATGAGAATTACCAAAGGCAAAAATGCTAATACGCCCATAATGGCACCCAGCTGATTTTGAACAAAAAACTTGGTCTTGTTTTGTTCAGAAGCAGGATCCAAACGATTGGCTTTTTTCCAAAGCATTGACGCCGTTATGGATAAGGCAAGGATGGCGACAATAACAACGATTAACCAAACCAAGGTTTCATCGTGGATTAATTTGAAAATGGCGAATATCTGTCCAGCAATGGCGATAATCCAGGCTAAAAATGCGAAAAGACGTAACTGTTTTGCTTTGCCCTTACTTTCAGGACTGGCTTCGAATACTTTTTGTTCTGACATAATTTTAGTTTTTTGTGGGTTGCAGGTCAAGTGGATGAGCAAAAACCTAAAATGTCAAGGCTTCTGAACATTTCACTTTGGATTTTATACATCAAATATAAGATAAGTTCGACTATTTTTAAATGCCACCCATTCATTTTCTAATCAAGCAATTACAAAAAAAAACAATTCACAAATTAGTCAATCTTATGACTGTCCTCTTCAAGGTAATTGAACTATCGATAATAGGCAGTGTTTAATTATTCACGGAGAACCTAAAACCCACCAATTCTTGACAATGACATCGTTCTATTATAAAGACTTTTGTCTATATCTTATTCAAAAACACTATTGTCCGGAAAAGAATTAAGACACTTCGACAAGCTCAGTAACCGCCGCTTCGCTAATAGAACCAAGAACAAAGACTAAACTCGTAAGTGATTGAAAATAAGTGCTGTGAAATTCATAATTAGAATGTGTTATGATTTTTTAGCAATAGTTTTCAAAAAACCTCGAAATGTAGGAGATTGAGGATCAAAAACATTTAAAGACTTTTATTTATCACTATTCTTAGTAGATCATCGCAACTTTAATCGGACAACAATGATTCAAAAATTCTGAATAATTTAAGAAGATGTGTTAATTTCGCAATTATAAATAGAAAGCGAAAAGCTATGAAAAACCAGAAGAAACACGCAATTACAATTTACATCGTCATGGCGGTGTTATTGATAGCAGTACATTATGTTTTGGACTTAGAGTTTTTTGAGTTGTGGGGGAAATTGACGCCTTTCTTAAAGAAATTGACCCTCAGTTTGTTTTTGATTTCCTTAATCTTAATGATCAGTAAAATCATTGAAAAAGTAGTCACTGCTCAGGCGCGAAGTGAAGGCGATCGGTATAATCTGTTGCGAATTATTAGGTTTCTTACGATTGTATTCAATTTAATCGTGGTTATTTCTTTTTTATTTAAGAGTCTTTATGCGGCCGCGCTTAGTGTTGGATTATTTTCGTTGGTTGTCGGTTTTGCATTGCAGGCACCCATCACTTCTTTTATTGCTTGGATTTATTTGATTTTTAGACGGTCGTATTTAGTCGGAGATCGTATTCAAGTCAAGGGGTTTCGCGGGGATGTAGTTGAAATCAGTTATCTGGATACGTCAATTTTAGAGTGCAGTGGCGATTATTTAGGCAACGATAGAATGAGCGGTAGAATCATTCGTTTTCCCAATAGTTTGATATTGAGAGAGGAAGTTATTAATTATTCCGGCCCGCAAATTCCATTTATTTGGGATGAAACTGCCATTCAAGTGCTTTATACGACAGATTTAGAGTTTGTGGAAAAATGTCTGTTGGAGGCTGCTCACAAAGATTTTATGGAACATTACCCACAGCGTTCGGGTAAAGGTTATGAGCAATGGAAACCCGCGGTTTATTTTAGGATAAATACAAGGGCATGGATGGAAGCTGTAATTTCTTATCCAGTGGAGCCAATAGATACTACGGGACGACGCAATCGTATTTTGAGATATGCCTTGCCGTTGTTGAATGCGGCTCCTGATAAAGTTCAGTTTCCTGATACACCAAAACGGTAATGCCTTAAGTGGTTATGTGTGGGTTTTTTGATGTCCAAAAGGTTTGACAAGGATTTCACGGATTTTCACGGATGCAAGATGTTTTCGGAATCAAGAATCTGTAAATTTCCATTAGCTTCTAAGTTTTTTTTGACACGAATTACACGAATTTGCTCGAACTCTTAAAATACAACTTTACATTTCACGAATGTAAAAGGTTTTCAGAGCCAGGAATTTGCGTTAGGTTCAAAGTTTTTTGAAACGAATTGCACGAATTCGCTCGAACTCTTAAAAATACAACTTTACATTTCACGAATGTAGAAGTCTTTCAGAATCCAGAATCTGCGTTAGGATCAAAGTTTTTTGACACGAATTGCACGAATTTTCGCGAATTCTTAAAATACAGGTTTACATTTCACGAATGTAAGAGATTTTCAGAATCAAAAATCTGCGCTATCTGCGGGAAAAATTTTG
This sequence comes from Gelidibacter sp., assembly GCF_039916245.1. Classification (GTDB taxonomy): domain Bacteria; phylum Bacteroidota; class Bacteroidia; order Flavobacteriales; family Flavobacteriaceae; genus Gelidibacter. The sequence goes on along the minus strand of NZ_JBDSLS010000144.1, from coordinate 3,833 downwards.
AGTGGGAACTGTTCTTACCATCCTAAAAAACTATGAAGAAAAACATTACATCTATCCCTTTTGATAAAAGATCGTCTTCAAATAGTTGCTTTCTGGAAACGTGATCGGGTGGTCATCATCATGTAAAGTATGGTGTAAATACTTCCAACCGTTAGCGCTTGTGATTTTTGCGTTTTGATGGATCTTTTCGAAGTCTTCTAAACTGATACGGCTGGAACAGGAGCCTAAAATTAATGTGCCTTTTGTAGCCACCAATTCTTTTCCTAAACGAGCTAATCTTTCGTATTGTTTTGAGGCGCTAACCACTTCGCTGGCTTGCTTTGCAAATGACGGGGGGTCAATGATCACCATATCAAATTGCGCTTTTTGCGCGATCAATTCATTCAAGGCCACAAAGGCATCTGCGGCCATGGGTGTCCATTTTGAAGCATCGATTTTATTGAGGGCAATGTTTTCAGAAGCCACATCCATCGCATGTTGACTGATGTCAATTGACGTCAATGATTTGGCATTTCCTTTTAAGGCATGAATGCCAAAACCACCCACATAACTAAACACGTCCAATACTCTTTTTCCTTTGGCATGTTGCTGAACCCATAAGCGATTCGGGCGTTGATCCAAAAAGAATCCTGTTTTATGACCCGATTGCGTATAGGCGTAGAATTTCACACCATATTCTTCAAAAGCTACTTTTTCGGAAGACAGCGGTTGACCAATAATAGCGCCTTCTTGATAGGGGAACGTATTGTTTTGTGCTATTTTTCGGCTGAATCTGATGACGATGGTTTCTAAATCATATTGGGCTTTAATTTCGGTAATCAAGACTTCAAGGTAGGGTTTCCAGATGTCTGAATAGATTTTCAATACTCCAATTTTAGCATACACATCTAAAATTAAACCAGGGAAATCATCGTTCTCGCCATGAATCCCTCTGTAGCCCGTAACGCCATTATGAATTAAAAGTTCTCTTTTAGAATACGCTGCTTTAAGTTGAGATTTCCAAAATTCGGTGTTCAATTGCAAGCGACCACCTTTAAAAATGATTTTTATACGGATGATTTCTTCAGGATCCCACAATCCAAAGGCAAAAGGTTTATTCGTGCGTTGATCGAAGATGACGCATAAACTTCCGGCCAAGGCATTGGTTTCTGGTGCTTTCTCGATGCTTTGTTCAAAAACCCAAGGATGTCCTTGTTTCACTGCTCTTTCAGCTGTTTTATTTAATTTGATGGCAATGGTTGCAGGAACTTTCATAGGTTGAATTTATGATTGCAAAAATAGCGAAAAATAGAGCACATTAAGGTTGAAAAGTGGCGTGATCTGACTTTATTGAAGGTAAATTTGATACTGATAAATGTTACTTTTTACCTGGCTGCTTATTAAATAAATCAATCGTTTTTTCAATTGCTTTATCAAAGTTATTCCACGAATCCTGAGAGGTTAAATCGATAGTGATAAACTTTTTATTGAATTTGGACAGCAGGGTGAAATAGACATAACCGCCAATCATCAGTTGAAAGGCGTGGTTAAGTGAACTGTCTTTATCAGAAATGGCGAATATCTTACCTATTTCTTTATTACTGTATTTAAATAAATTGTGGGTAGCTTCATTGTTTTCGAGTAATTGCCAACGCAAAATTTCTTGCGTCAGTTTATTTTCACGAAGTTCTTTGGTTCCTGCTTTGGCAAATTCTTTAAGATCTTCTACCGTTTCTAAATCCCGATCATGAAGTGCGAGCATCGATTTAAAAAAATCGCCTTTTTTTGCAAGTTGAAGGAGTAGGCCTTGCAAGCCTCCATAATAGCGGTAAATCAGTTCCTTTGAAACCCCAGCTTTTTTAGCAATGGCATTAATGCCGACGGCTTGAGGGCCTTTTTCTTCTAGTAGGCTTAAAAAACTCTCGTAAATTTTCTCTTCGGTGGCAGCTCTATCTTTCTTCATGAGATGTCATGGAGGTTTAAGACCATACCTAATTTAAAATGACCGGTTTGCAATGGCGGATAAGTGTTCTTCATCAAATCGAACATGTAGGATAATGGGACGTGATCAAAAGTGCCATAATCTTCTAAATACTCCATGAATTCGATGGTGCCCGACATATCATAAGATTGGAACAAGGAGTCATTTAGGCCATCAAATTCTAGGGGAGAAACATGAAGTTTTTCACATAAGGTTTTATTAAATGCCGGAGTTGCCTTTACCCATTTGTCATTTAAAAATAGCTCCACATAACCATGGGGCACGAGGACATCATTACCGAATTTTTCGACAATTTCCTCAACGGCAATATGATTTTTAACTTTTGCTAAGCCTAATCGCGCAGGGATGTTTCTTCCGCGTAAAACACTGATGAGTAAAATGGCTTTGTCCAAACAATGTCCCGATTTGCGTGAGCTAATTTCAGATGCTTTCCAATCGTTTTCAATTAAACTGAAGCGATAGGGATTATACGGCCAAGTATCTCGAATATGGTAATAGGCTTTGAGTGCAAAATCTAGAGGAGAAGAATTACCGTCATCAATGGTTGTGATTATATTTTGAATAGCCACAGATGAAAAATCAAAATTATTATTTTCTTCTAAATAGGTCGTTGCCATATCGGTTATTTTTTAGATTAAAATGCAGATTAGTAGTAATCTACATACTATAAGTTTTATGTCGATTTTGAAGATTTATAATATTTTATTTGACAAATATAAATCTTTATCATAAATTCGTTACCATGTGGTCACATATTTTTTTATCTTTCATGTTACCACCTAGTAACCTTTTAATAATTGAATTCAATGGATGCATATATTTATGATTCTGTAAGAACTCCTCGAGGCATCGGGAAAAACACAGGGAGTTTATCTCAAGTCAGTCCGGTGCAATTAGTAACGACTTTGCTTTCAGCATTAAAACAGCGTAATAATTTAGATACGTCTTATGTAGAAGATCTCGTGTTAGGATGTGTCACGCAAGCCGGCGAGCAGGGAGGTAATATTGCTAAAGTCGCGGCTCAGGTGGCGAATTACGGCGATCATTTGGCGGCTGTTTCATTAAATAGATATTGTGCTTCTGTATTAGAGGCAGTAAATCAGGCGGCAGCTCGCGTAATATCTGGTTGGTCTGATCTTATTATTGCAGGTGGCGTAGAGTCGATGTCGAGAGTATCTATGGGAATTGATGGTTCGGCTTGGGTTATGGAACCCGATGCAGCCTTTGGAAAGTTTGTGCCACAAGGAATTTCGGCAGATTTAATAGCCACAAAATATGGGTATTCACGAAACGATGTGGATCGTTTTGCTTTAGAATCTCAAAAAAGAGCCACCGCGGCTTGGGCGAAAAATGCATTCCAAAAATCGATCATTCCAGTTATGGATATCAATGGCTTAGAAATCTTACCCATAGATGAATATATTCGTTCCAATACTACTTTAGAAGGTTTAGGAAAATTAAATCCAGCGTTTGAAATGATGGGACACATGTTGTTCGATCAAACTGCTTTAGATACCTATTTAGAAATCGAGCAAATTAACCATATCCATCACGCTGGTAATTCTTCTGGGCTTGTTGATGGCGCTGCATTAATGCTCATTGGTACAAAAGAAATTGGACAGAAATTAGGATTGACGCCAAGAGCCAAAATAAAAATGGGCAGTATTATTGGTTCAGAACCTTTAATTATGCTTGAAGGGCCAACGCCAGCTACTAAAAAAGCATTACACAAAGCCGGCATGAAAGCTTCTGACATTGATTTATGGGAGGTCAACGAGGCGTTTGCAGTCGTGCCTTTGCGCCTGATGGAAAACATGAAAATAGACCATTCCATTGTCAACGTCAACGGCGG
>NZ_JBDSLS010000143.1:0-11278 GCF_039916245.1 Gelidibacter sp. | reverse complement strand
TCATTACTATGGACGCCGATTTGCAAGACAATCCTGAAGAAATCCCTGAGCTTTATAATATGATTGTCAAAGATCACTATGATTTGGTTTCAGGTTGGAAGAAAAAACGCTATGACTCCGTGATTTCCAAAAACTTGCCTTCCAAACTATTCAATTGGGCTGCTCGAAAAACCTCGGGCGTAACCTTGAATGATTTTAACTGCGGCCTTAAAGCCTACAACCGCAATGTGGTCAAAAACATTGATGTCCATGGCGAAATGCACCGCTATATTCCGGTGTTGGCCAAAAATGCAGGCTTTTCAAATATTGGCGAAAAAATAGTCCTTCATCAGGCTCGAAAGTACGGAAGCACCAAATTCGGTATGGACCGCTTTGTCCATGGATTTCTTGATTTGTTGACCATTTGGTTTATTTCGCGTTTTGGCCGACGACCAATGCATCTTTTTGGCGCCTTAGGTGTGATCATGTTCATGATTGGCTTTGGTTTCACACTCTATTTGGGCCTCGACAAACTCTTTTTTAATACCAGTGGACGACTCATCACAGAACGTCCGCAATTTTATATGGCTTTATCCACAATGATGATTGGGACCCAGTTCTTTATTGCTGGCTTTTTGGGCGAAATTATTTTACGCACCAAAGATGACAAAAAACGATATCTCATTAATGAGGAATTGAACTTCTAATCCATCAAATTAATAGCCGTTAATCAAGTAACATTTGCTTAATTGCCTATTTTTGTAATATTAATCATAATCGCACCGCTATGATCTACATTGATCCAAAAATTTTAGAACGTATAAATGCTTGGTTAACACCAACTTTTGATAAAGAAACACAAAATGAAATTAAGGAGGGTATCGCCTTTCATCCTAAGGAAATACAAGAAGGTTTTTATAAGGATTTAGAGTTTGGAACTGGTGGGATGCGCGGTGTTATGGGCGTTGGCACCAACCGTATCAATAAATATACGCTTGGTAGAAACACGCAAGGCCTGAGCAATTATTTGCACGAGCAATTTCCAAATGAAACCCCTAAAGTGGTTATTGCTTATGATTGTCGTCACAACAGTAAAACCTTAGCAAAAGTTGTGGCCGATGTGTTTTCAGCAAATGACATTCAGGTTTATTTATTTGAAGATTTACGCACCACTCCTGAACTTTCCTTTTCCGTCAGACATTTAAATTGCCACTGCGGAATTGTTTTGACAGCATCACATAATCCTCCAGAATACAATGGCTATAAAGTATATTGGCAAGACGGCGGACAATTAGTGCCACCTCAAGATGCCGCTATCGTTGACGAAATTAACAGTCTAGATTATTCTGAAATTAAATTTGAAGCTAAAGATAAATTCATCAAGATTATAGGCAAAGAAGTGGATGAGGCATTTATTAACGCTTCAGTAAAAAATGGAAATTTCACAAGTCAGCAAGCGAAAGACGGACTAAACGTGGTGTTTACCTCACTTCATGGTACGTCAATTACAACTGTTCCTGAAACGCTGAAACGTGCAGGTTATAACAATGTCCATTTTGTAAAAGAACAAGAAGTGCCAGATGGCGATTTCCCAACTGTAAAATCGCCTAATCCAGAAGAACCAGAAGCTTTAAAAATGGCTTTGGAATTAGCCGATAAAGTAAATGCCGATATCGTGATTGGAACAGATCCTGACTGCGACCGTTTAGGCGTTGCCGTTAGAGATTTGGACGGTAAATTAATTCTGCTCAATGGTAATCAAACCATGTTAGTCATGACCGATTTCCTCTTAAAACAATGGAAAAAGCAAGGTAAACTTGATGGTAACGAATTTGTGGGTTCCACTATCGTTTCGACACCTATGGTGGAAGTATTGGTAAACTCATATGATGTAGAATATAAAGAAGGCTTGACCGGATTTAAATGGATTGCTAAAATGATCAAGGATTTCCCTGAACTCGACTTTATTGGTGGTGGCGAAGAAAGCTTTGGTTTTATGGTCGGTGATTTTGTTCGTGATAAAGATGCGGTTACCTCTACCCTTCTAGCTTGCGAAATTGCAGCACAGGCTAAAGCCGATGGCAGTTCGTTTTATGAAACACTTTTGGAATTATACGTATCCCACGGTCTTTACAAAGAACACTTAGTCGCCATAACCAAAAAAGGCATGGAAGGAGCTCAAGAAATCAATCAAATGATGATCGACGCCAGAGAAAATCCGCTTAAAGAAATTAACGGTTCTAAAGTAACACGAATCGAGGATTACGAACTTTCAATAGCAAGAAACTTTATCACTAATAAAGATGAAGCTATAGATATTCCAAAATCGAATGTGCTTATTTATTATACTGCAGATGGCAGTAAAATAGCGTTGAGACCAAGCGGAACCGAACCTAAAATAAAATTTTACATGAGCGTTAATGCGCCTTTGTCATCAACAAAAGACTATCCAACAGTGGATGCCCAACTGCAGCAAAAAATTGCCGCCATCTTAAAAGACATGAAATTGAGTTAAATGGAGTATTTAAAAAAGTTCTATCGGTTTATTATTCCGTATAAAAAATATGCTTATCTCAACATTTTTTTCAACATCCTTTACGCGCTTTTTAGCACGCTTTCTTTTCTTGCTCTAATTCCTATTTTTAAGGTTATTTTCAGTGATCAACGCGTAGTTGTTGCTAAACCTAAATTTGAAGGCCTAGGAAGTATTAAAAGTTTTGTGGAAGATTCCCTTAACTTTTTTGTAGTCGATAGGATTGAGATTTATGGCGATTTTAAAGTCCTCATGCTAATGGTTTCAGTGATCATTAGTATCTTTTTACTTAAAAATCTCTTTAATTATCTGGGAATGTATTACATCACATTTTTAAGAAACGGTGTTCTAAAAGACATCAGAAATGTTATGTTCGATAAAATAGTTACTTTACCACTCGCCTTTTATTCTGAAAAAACAAAGGGCGACACCATCTCTCGTGTGAGCAGTGACGTGGATGAAGTAAAAAACTCGTTCTTGGCCGTCTTGGAAATGATTGTCAGAGAACCTTTGACGATTTTGTTTTCATTGATTGCGATGCTCATCCTAAGTGTCAAATTGACCTTGTTTGTTTTTATTTTCATACCGATTTCAGGATTTATCATTTCAAAAATTGGAAAATCACTCAAAAAAGGATCTTTAAAAGTCCAACAGGAACAAGGTGTCTTTTTATCCATCCTTGAAGAAACGATGTCAGGCCTGCGAATCATCAAAGCTTTTGATGTTGAGAAAGTATTTGCCAAGAAATTTGAAGATTCCAACGAGCGCTATTACAAATATTCCAATACCCTCTTGAATCGTCAGAATCTGGCGTCTCCTATGAGCGAAGTTTTAGGAATTGTCGTGATTGGAATTCTGTTGGTTTATGGTGGTTATTTGGTATTTATCGATAATTCCATGGATCCGAGTTTCTTTATAGGCTATATTTCATTGGCCTATAATATTCTCACACCTGCCAAGGCTATCGCCAAAGCAAGTTATGGTGTTAAAAAAGGAAATGGTGCTGCCGAACGTATTTTGGAGTTCTTGGACTCTGAAAACACAATTAAAGAAATCGAAAACCCAGTACTAAAAGACACTTTTGAATCGAATATTTCCGTAAACAACATCTCCTTTAAATATGAGAATGACTTGGTGCTCAAAAATTTCAATCTGAATGTTCCTAAAGGCAAAACGGTTGCATTGGTTGGACAATCAGGAAGTGGAAAAAGTACCATCGCCAATCTCATTACCCGATTTTATGATGTTAACGAAGGTATCATTACAATTGATGGGGTAGATATCAAAAATTTATCAAAATCATCCTTAAGAGGGATGCTGGGTGTCGTATCCCAAGATTCCATTCTGTTTAACGACACGATTAGCAATAATCTTAAAATTGGGAAGCAAAATGCCACCGATGAAGAAGTGATTGAAGCCTTAAAAATTGCCAACGCTTGGGAATTTGTGAAAGACCTTCCAAATGGGATAAACTCAAACATTGGCGACTCTGGAAATAAATTGTCCGGTGGTCAAAAGCAACGTTTGAGCATTGCCAGAGCCGTTCTAAAAAACCCTCCGATCATGATTCTGGATGAAGCCACTTCGGCTTTAGATACAGAAAGTGAGCGTTTGGTACAATCTGCTCTCGAAAATATGATGCGCAACAGAACCTCTATTGTCATTGCGCATCGATTATCAACCATTCAAAATGCGGATGAAATTGTGGTCATGCAAAAAGGAGAAATTGTTGAACAAGGCAAACACAATGAACTCATCGAAAAAAATGGAGTATATAAAATGCTGGTGGATATGCAGAGTTTCGAGTAGGCTTAGGAAATACTGGAATTGCGATTCCGCTAAAAAGCGGGATTAGTTCAACTATCTGTTTTTAAATGTTGCTTCGCTCATTTTAAAACCAGAGTTTCACTAATAAAAAAAAGGATGCCACTACCAATGCGCATCCTTTTCTTTTTACCGCCAATGCTTAGGGCACATTGACTATCATAGTAGGTTAGGTTGATGCAAACATATTACATTTTATAATACCAAACAAGAAAAAAATGTTATTCATCGATAATAAATGCGCTTAAACGATTATTTGTTGCGCAAGTTATTAATTACCAGTCTATTAATTAAAACTTGATTTTCATAATTATTGCATTAAACTTTTTATATCTTCAGCAGTCTTATTAAAAAAAACTTTTGTGCATCACGACGACGAACTCATTTTAAGATTAACCTCCGAGAAAACAAAAGAATCCGCTTTTAAGGAATTGCTTAAGCTCTACAAAGAACGGCTGTATTGGCATATTCGAAAAATTGTGACCTCGCATGACGACACTGATGATGTATTGCAAAACACCTTCATCAAAATCTATAATAATATTCATAAGTTTAAAGGTGAAAGCAAACTGTATTCATGGATGTATCGTATTGCAACCAATGAAGCCCTCACGCACCTTAAAAGAAATGCCCAACTACAAAGTATCACGAGCGAAGAATTACAGCAACAAACCATAGACAATCTTCAAGCCGATGTTTATTTTGAAGGCGACGAGATTCAGTTAAAATTACAAAAGGCCATAGCCACTTTACCCGAAAAACAGAAGTTGGTTTTCAATATGCGGTATTTTGACGACATCAAATATTCAGAAATGTCGGAGATTTTGGAAACTAGTGAAGGAGCATTAAAAGCTTCCTATCATATTGCAGTAAAAAAAATTGAGGAGTTTCTGACCTCTCATTAAACCTTTTGAGAAATATTAAGTCCTAGTAATAGCATGAAACGAGCATGTTAAAGATTTTGAAACCTTAGGAAAAGATTAAAGGCGAACGGCATGTGTCCGTTAAAAAACACTAGAAATAAGCACATGAAAAAAAGTCACTTACATAATATTAAGGAATCAGGGTTCAAAACTCCTGATGAATATTTTGCTGCCTTTGACCAACGCTTGTTTAAGAAAATAGAAGTTCAAAAGGAGTTGGCGCCCATTTCAAATTCCGGCTACAAAGTTCCTGACAACTATTTTGAGAACTTTGATGACAAACTACAAAAGCGTCTTAAAGATGATGCCTCTCCAAAAGTCATAAAAATGGGATCTTGGCGAAATGCTGCTTATATTTCAGGCATTGCCGCCTCATTAATATTGTTATTGACGGTTTTTACAAAATCTCAGAATGATGTCTCAATAAACAAAATTGAGACAGCTTCCATTGAAGAGTATCTGAATGGCCAAAACTTGAACATTTATGATATCGCCTCTTTTTTAAATGACGAGGATTTAGTACTGGATAATTTCGTTACGAACACGTTTACAGATGAATCCTTGGAAAATTATCTGCTTGATAATGCTTCTATTGAAGATTTAATAATTAGAAAATGAAAAAAATAGCACTTATTTTATTTGTGAGCTTAATGTCTTGGTCGTCATTTTCACAAAACTCTGATAAACGAGAAAAAATTAAAGCACTCAAAGTAGCCTTTATCTCAGAACGTTTGGCCTTGACTGAAGCGGAAGCTCAAAAATTCTGGCCGATCTATAATGCTTATGAAAGCAAAAAAGATGCGCAACGAAGAACGGGCTATACAAAGCAGCAACAAATTTCAGAAGATATGAGCGAAGCCAGTGCTAAGGCCATATTAAATGACCTGATCACTTTAGAAAAAGAGCGCCAAAACACGCGAATCGAATATATAGAAAGTCTATTAAAAGTGATGCCTGCACAGAAAATCATTAAGTTGAGAATCGCTGAAGATGAGTTTAATGTAAAAATGCTTGAAGAATACAAAAAACGTCATAACGACGTTAAGAAGAAACCTTAAGGACAATTCCTTAAATTAAAAAATCCCAAATTCCAATACGACATTGGAATTTGGGATTTTTTTTTATTGGATTTTTGATGAATTATTGGAATTCCAATTTCGCTATCCTGCCCTGCCCTGCTGCATAAGCCACACTATCATTCAAAAACCGAATGGTATGAAAACCCTCATCGCTTAAATGCTTCCAGGTGTTGCCCGAATCAGAAGAATAGTCAATTCCTTTTTCCCCAACAGCCACCAATTCCTTTCCGTTGCTATTTGGAACATACTGCACACAACTTCTATATCCTGGCTCTACGCCATCTGCTACCAATTGCCAAGTCTTTCCGCCATCTGAAGTTCTCATCTTATTTGCCTTCGTTTCGTCAGGTTTCGTGTAATCGCCACCGATTGCAAATCCGTTGTTTTCATCATAAAAATCAATGGAATAAATGCCTGTAGTGGCTTTACCATGAATCATTGGCGTGTCAAAAATTTGCCATGTTTTGCCTTTATCATCAGAAAATAAAATCCGACTTGTCATACCTCCAGTCGCTACCCAAGCCTTATTTCCAACAATGGCAATATTGGAATTACTCGCGGCAAAAGCAGCTTCACCTTCCTTAATTTTTGGTAGGAGACTGCAAGGCAACTTATGCCATGTGTGCCCACCATCCCGTGTAATAATGATACTCAAACAATCTTCTGTTGGATCGCCAATAGCAATACCTTCTTGGGAATTCCAAAAACGCATGGCATCATAAAACACTTTATCGCTTTCTTCTTTATAAACCACTTCCATGGCGCCGTTTTCTCCTGTCTTAAATAATAAGGCAGGGTTCTCAACACTTATCATAAAAAAGTCATTGATAGTTCGTGCTACTGCTCTAAACTGCAAATTCAAAGTGTCGTAATCTTGCTGCGCTGTGATCCACTGCTCCGTTTGTGGATTGTATAATCCGAAGACGCCGTCATTGGCTGCAAATGCAATACTTTTATCGGAGGCCACATCAATCGCCCTGATGCTTAACACGCTATCGGTGTAAATCTCTTCAATCGCAACGGAGGCGATTTTATTTTTAGCATTTTCTTCTTTATGTTTACAGGACACAATCGCTGCAAACAAAAATAGAGGGATCAAAATTCTCATCTTCATATATTTTTTGGGGAAAGATACTTGATTTACCTTTAAAAAAAACAAAATTGTCTCGCATTCGTGGCATTTTAACGTAGCTTTGCAGTCGCAATTTTTATAATAAAACTTGCAGTCGCACAACTTAACGACAAACAACAAAAAAACTTAAAAAATGAGATTACACAGAAATCTATGTTTTGCAGTTATTGATGGATTAATGCTCATTTTTAATGAAGATCAATATGCTGACAAAGTCATTCAACAATTATTAAAACGCGACAAACGTTGGGGCGCGCGAGATCGTGCCTTTGTTGCAGAAACCACATACGATATTGTAAGATGGAAGCGCCTTTATGCTGAAATCGCTGAAGTGAAAGAACCTTTTGATAGAGATAATATTTGGAGAATGTTTGCGGTTTGGGCCACCTTAAAAGGCATCAAACTCCCAGATTGGTCCTATTTTGAAAGCACGCCGACCCGAAAAATCAAAGGAAGATTTGATGAACTTTCCAAAATCAGGAAGTTTAAGGAATCTATTCCAGATTGGATGGATGAGTTGGGCGAGAAAGAATTAGGCAAAGACGTTTGGAGCAAAGAAATAACGGCTCTCAATGAACAAGCCGATGTCATCTTAAGAGTCAACACCTTAAAAACAACCAAAGAAGCTTTACAGGCGGTGTTGTTTGACTTGGACATTGAAACTGAATTTATAGCCAACTATCCCGACGCCTTAAAATTAAAAGAGCGCGCCAACGTATTTCAAACCGACGCTTTTAAAGATGGCCATTTTGAAGTTCAGGATGCGTCTTCACAATTGGTGGCCAGATTTTTAAATGTTGAGCCGGGTATGCGCGTAGTAGATGCTTGTGCCGGTGCTGGCGGAAAAGCATTGCATATTGCTACTTTAATGGAAAATAAAGGGCAAGTGATTGCCATGGATATTTATGAAAATAAGCTCAACGAACTTAAACGAAGAGCGAAACGAAACGGTGTTTTTAATGTAGAAACAAGAACAATCGATTCGACTAAAGTCATCAAAAAACTGTATGACAAAGCCGATCGCGTTTTGATTGATGCGCCTTGTTCTGGATTAGGCGTTCTTCGCAGAAATCCGGATGCGAAATGGAAACTACAACCCGAATTTATTGATAAAATCAAGATAACCCAACAGGAAATCTTGCAACAATATTCAAGAATGGTCAAATCTGGCGGACAATTGGTCTATGCCACCTGTTCTATTTTACCTTCTGAAAACCAAGATCAAGTGAAAACGTTTTTAGCTTCAGAAAACGGCAAAGATTTTACGTTGGTAAAAGACGAAAAGGTGTTGTCTTCTAAATCTGGTTTTGATGGTTTTTATATGGCCCGTTTACAGAAAAAATAAAGCTATAACAAACTAAAATTTCCAAGTTAATTCTAAGGTATTTTGGTAAGCTTAAAATCAATAAAAAGTTTGCTCACAAAAAGATTGATCAAACAAAACACTCATAATTTCACAAGAAAGCGGCTTATACAAGTCGCTTTTTTTTATGATTTATTATGAAAAATTATCCTTTAAAAAGACTAATTTTGCATTTTCAAAACACAAACTGTCTGAGCGAAGGTTCGGGCATAAACTAAGACATAATGATTCATTTCTTCGGAAACCAAAACAGTGAAGTATTTGCTGTTCAAGCAACAAAAGAATTATCCACAGAAACCATCGATAAATTGGTGTGGTTATTTGGCAATCAACCTAAAATAGAACAAGCATCTCTCGATGCTTTTTTTGTAGGTCCGCGGGCCGCCATGATTACGCCTTGGAGTACGAATGCTGTTGAAATTACGCAGAATATGGGAATTACGGGGATAATCCGTATTGAAGAATTTCAAGCCGTTTCTGAAGACTTTAAGGACTTTGACCCGATGATTTCTGAAAAGTATCATGGTATCGATCAAGAGGCGTTTACGATTCATATTCAACCGGAAGCGATTCAACATATCGAGGATATTTCTGCCTATAATCAACAAGAAGGATTGTCCTTAAATGACGAAGAAATCGAATATTTAGAAGGTATCTCAAAAAATATAGGCAGAAAACTAACCGATTCTGAAGTTTTCGGATTTTCACAGGTCAATAGTGAACACTGTCGTCATAAAATTTTTAATGGCACTTTTGTTATTGATGGCGAAGAAAAGGAAAAGTCACTTTTCAAGATGATTCGTGACACTTCCAGTGAAAACCCTAACACTATTGTTTCTGCATACAAGGACAACGTTGCCTTTATAAAAGGTCCAATCGTTGAACAATTTGCCCCAAAAACCGCCGATAAGCCTGATTTTTATCAAACTACGGATTATGAATCGGTCATTTCGTTAAAAGCAGAAACTCATAATTTCCCAACCACGGTTGAGCCTTTTAACGGTGCTGCTACAGGTGCTGGTGGAGAAATCAGAGACCGACTTGCTGGTGGAAAAGGATCTTTGCCATTAGCAGGAACCGCAGTTTATATGACGTCGTATTCCCGATTGGAAAAAGACCGTCCTTGGGAACAAAAAATGGAAGCACGCCCTTGGTTATACCAAACCCCAATGGACATTCTTATAAAAGCATCGAATGGCGCCTCAGACTTTGGTAACAAATTTGGCCAACCTCTAATTTGCGGGTCTGTATTGACTTTTGAACATGACGAACATCAAGATGCTTCGACCCTTCGACAAGACTCAGGGCAAGCAAGCTCAGCACACGCTCGGAAGCTAGGCTATGATAAAGTGATCATGCAAGCTGGTGGTATTGGTTATGCGAAAGCAGATCAAGCGCTAAAAGACATTCCTAAAATTGGCGATAAAGTCGTCATCCTTGGTGGCGAGAACTACCGTATTGGAATGGGTGGTGCTGCAGTTTCATCGGCAGATACCGGCGAATTTTCTACAGGTATCGAATTAAATGCCGTACAACGTTCCAATCCAGAAATGCAAAAACGTGCCGCCAACGCAGTTCGTGGAATGGTCGAAAGCGAAGAGAATTTTATCGTTTCCATTCATGATCATGGTGCTGGAGGTCATTTAAATTGTTTAAGTGAATTGGTGGAAGACACTGGCGGACTAATCGATTTAGATAAATTACCGGTTGGCGACCCTACATTATCGGCAAAAGAAATTATTGGCAATGAATCTCAAGAACGTATGGGCTTGGTCATTGCTGAAAAACATTTGGAAATACTTCAAAAAATAGCCGACCGCGAGCGTGCGCCAATGTACACTGTGGGTGATGTTACCGGAAACAATCGGTTTACTTTTGAATCTCAAACCACAGGACATAAACCAATGGACTTGGGAATGGATGACATGTTTGGAAGCTCTCCAAAAACAATCATGACGGATAACACCGTCATCAGAAACTATGATCCTGTTACTTATAAAAAAGAAGCCTTCTACGATTATTTAGACCAATTATTACAATTGGAAGCGGTGGCTTCTAAAGATTGGTTAACCAATAAAGTAGACCGTTGTGTGGGAGGTAAAGTAGCCAAACAACAATGTGCCGGCCCCTTACAATTACCGCTCAATAACGTAGCTGTAATGGCCTTGGATTATAGAGGAAAAGAAGGCGTCGCCACCTCCATTGGCCACTCGCCTATTGCTGGCTTAATCGATCCTGTTGCAGGCAGTAGAAACGGCATTACCGAAGCCTTGACCAACATTATGTGGGCACCATTGAAAGACGATCTTAAAAGTGTTTCACTTTCAGCAAACTGGATGTGGCCTTGTAAAAACGAGGGAGAAGATGCCCGACTTTATGCCGCTGTTAAAGCAGTTTCTGATTTTACAATTGATTTAGGAATCAACGTTCCAACAGGAAAAGATT
>NZ_JBDSLS010000142.1:0-12467 GCF_039916245.1 Gelidibacter sp. | reverse complement strand
AAAATCAGTAAATACCCTTTGACAATTCTTTTACTTATTTTGTATTTTCAAGACAGCTATGAGCTAGTCTGTAAAAGGATACTTTCTGCATTCTTGGAAAGTATCCTTTTTTGATCATAGTGATTTTCATATCCAACTCTATTTTTATCCATTATCATTGTTATCCGATTAAAGTTGGGTGGATCTTTAAAGAATGGTGATCAATGAAGGTTTTTCAACGTGTTTGATCCTCAATCTCCTTCATTTATCGGTGTTTGAAAACTATTTCTAAAATATCATAATCCATTCTAATTATGAATTTCAAAACCAATATCTTCAATTAATTACGTGTTTAGTCTTTGTTCTTGGTTCCATCAGCGGAGCGGCGGTTACTGAGCTTGTCGAAGTGTCTTAATTCTTTTCCGGACAATAGTGCCATTATATAAATAGTGTCTAGCAATTAGAGTTTTCGCCTCTGGAATAGTCACAGAAAATCAGTGCATATTATAAAAAATCAGCGTCCCCCGCCTTAACGGACGGGCAGGTCTGCGTTCTAATAGTGCCATAAAACAAACGTCCCTCCTATCCAACATCGCTGTTTTATAAAGATTGTACATCAAATTGATTTGCATAGGTTTGTTGAAAATCGTAACATTACCTATTAAACCTTTAACCAAAAATTATTTTTCACCTATGCAGAGCCAAGACATTAAGCCACAAGTACCTCAGGATAATCCGATTGTTGAAAATAAAGAACTGAGTATTTGGGAGGCGTTGATTCCGGTTCTTGCTTTGGTAATGATGCTCGCTTATAATGTTTATCTCTATGGTGGGGATGCTCTCAACGGTTCCAATCAGTTTATATTATTGTTAGGAGGTGCAGTTGCCGCTATTGTTGGCTTTTTCAATAAAGTCACTTTTGGACAAATGATTGAGGAGGTTTCAGAAAACATTAAATCGACCGCTGGCGCACTCCTCATTCTTCTTATGGTTGGTGCACTTGCAGGCACTTGGTTGATAAGCGGCATCATTCCAACCATGATTTACTATGGTCTTCAAGTTTTAAATCCAACGATATTTTTGGCCGCCTGCGTGATTATTTGTGCGATCATTTCGGTGGCTACCGGAAGCAGCTGGACGACTTCAGCAACGGTAGGAATTGCACTTATAGGTATTGCCAATGCTTTAGGAGTGCACCTCGGTATGGCGGCGGGAGCCATTCTTTCTGGGGCTTATTTTGGTGACAAGATCTCCCCTTTGAGCGATACGACAAATTTAGCTCCTGCCATGGCTGGAACAGATTTGTTTACTCACATTCGCTATATGCTTTATACCACCATGCCAACCTTAATTGTGACCATCATCGTTTTTATTGTGTTAGGCTTAAATATTGAAACGCATGGAACAGCCGATACTGAAAGCATTTTAACAGCACTTAAATCCTCCATTAATGTGAGTCCCTGGCTCTTTGCTGTTCCTTTACTGGTAATTGTTTTGATCATAAAAA
The DNA here is from genome assembly GCF_039916245.1 of Gelidibacter sp. Classification (GTDB taxonomy): domain Bacteria; phylum Bacteroidota; class Bacteroidia; order Flavobacteriales; family Flavobacteriaceae; genus Gelidibacter. The sequence goes on along the minus strand of NZ_JBDSLS010000142.1, from coordinate 10,981 downwards.
AAACACCGCCGTTGGTCGCACTTCTTGCCGGAACATTGTTGGGAGGCTTAGCAGCACTCATTTTTCAGCCTCATGTTGTGGCCTCTATTGGGGGAGGAACTTCTTTGAATTTCACAACAGGCTACAAAGGTCTTATGGATGCCATAACTGTTGACACTGAAATCCCTACAGATAATGAAGCCTTAAAAGGTCTATTCGCATCTGGAGGCATGGCAAGCATGTTGGGTACAGTTTGGTTAATTTTATGTGCCATGGTTTTTGGAGGCATAATGGATGCCATCGGCGCCTTGGCAACGATCAGTAAAGCGCTTTTGAAATTGTTTCACACGACTTTTGGACTTTTTGCAAGTACAGTAGCCAGTTGTTTAGCACTGAACCTTACCGCCAGTGATCAATATTTAGCCATAGTTGTTCCGGGAAAAATGTATGCACAAGCCTATAAAGACAAAGGATTGGCACCCGAAAACCTCTCAAGAACACTTGAAGATAGTGGTACCGTAACCTCAGTTTTGGTACCATGGAATACCTGTGGCGCCTACCATAGCGGCGTTTTGGGCGTGGATACCTTACACTATGCTGGCTATGCGATTTTCAACTGGCTGAGCCCTTTTATGACCTTAATATTCGCTGCTTTCAGAATAAAAATAAGGCAGTTGGCTACGACTAAATAACGATTCTGGATTAATTATATGACTGTGCAACTATCTGTTTATTAATCAGAAGACATCTCCTATCCTACACATTTCTTATAGCCGATCAGGCTTGTCATTCATAAAACCTATGACAATATAATTTTATATAATCTATTCCTATCGTCATTAGCGTTAATATTAGGTAGTTTTGCACCAGAAATAATATTAATCTTAAACATATATCACATGGCATTTGTAGGAAAAAAATTCCCAAATTTAAACGTTAACGCAATGAATGAAATGGGCGAAACTTTCACCATTAACGTTCTTGAAGAAGCAACAAAAAACAACAAAAAAGTACTTTTATTTTGGTATCCAAAAGATTTCACTTTTGTATGTCCAACAGAATTACACGCCTTTCAAGCTGATTTAGCAGAATTTGAAAAACGTAACACTATCGTTATTGGCGCATCTTGTGATACTGCTGAAGTTCACTTTGCATGGTTAAGCACCTCAAAAGACAACGGTGGAATTGAAGGTGTTACCTATCCAATCTTAGCCGATTCTAATAGAAATTTGGCTAATGCATTAGATATTTTAGACATTACCAACGAATCTTACAATGAAGAAACAGGGTTTGTAACTGTTGAAGGCGACAACGTAACCTACAGAGCGACCTATATTATAGATGAAGAAGGAACAGTTGTTCACGAAAGCATCAACCACATGCCGTTAGGAAGAAACGTTAAGGAATACCTTCGTTTAATTGACGCTTACACGCACGTACAAGAAAAAGGTGAAGTTTGTCCTGCAAACTGGGAAGAAGGTAAAGATGCCATGCAAGCGAACGCTAAAGGCACTGCTGAGTACTTAAAAGCGCATTTGAACTAAGCGTTTCAACGTATAAAATCAAAGCCCTGTCGCAAGGCAGGGAATTTTATTAATTAAAAATTTATAATTATGGTCAAGGAATTAGAACAAGACAATTTAGGACAATTAGTGTCAGATAATGAGACTGTAGTTGTTCAATATTCGGCTAGCTGGTGTGGTAATTGCAGAATTATGAAACCGAAATTCAAAAAGTTAGCTTCAGAAAATGAAAACGTGACCTTTGTTATAGCCGATGCTGAAAAATTTCCAGAATCAAGAAAATTAGCTACCGTAGACAACTTACCTACGTTCGCGATTTTTAAAAATGGAACTTTTGTCAATCAAGTGCAGACTAACAAATTTGAAATTTTAAAAGATTTATTCGATGAAGCTACCAATAATTAAACACCTTACTCAATTTATTGAGGACAACGATGAGGATTTTGTAGTTGAGACTATTGAAACCTTAGAAAACCTCACTGAAGTCTCTTCTTTGAAGGACGAAGAACTTGATGTTATTGGAGAACTGATCTCTAATATGTATGGTGCATTGGAAGTACATAAAATGGTAAAGGAAGGTGCTCCTAAAAAAGAAGCTCTAAACACCTTTATGTCGCGTGTGCTTGGGTCGATAGACAAATAATATAAGCGTTTATTACATTTCAAAAACCATCTCCAACGAGGTGGTTTTTTTTTTATATACCGTCTTTTCAAACTTGTATCGCTGTATTAAGACCTCACATATTCAAGGTGTTATGAGGCCTATTTTTTGTATATTATGTGCAACTTATAACCTTAGAATTATGTTAGAAAACGATTACGTTAAAATTTTTTCAGGAACCTTTATAATCGTTCAATTGGTTGTGGATCGCTTAGAAAGCGTGGGCATTAATGCCATTGTAAAAGATGAAGGTGAATCGGCAAGAATGGCAGGATTTGGATCTTCTTTTCAAGGCTATCAAGAACTTTATGTAGCTCAAGAAGAACTCGATCATGCGATCCAAATTGTAGAAGCCGTTAAAGGAGAATTGGAGATATAAAAAAAACCCTGAATCACTTCAAGGTTTCTTTTTATTTTTTTGCAATTAACTATGCTTTTACCGCATACATTTTTTCTCTCAGCTCTTGAATTGCCTTATCATCCATATACTCATCAAAGGTCATGTAACGATCAATGACACCATTTGGAGTAAGTTCAATGATTCGGTTACCGACCGTTTGCGCGAACTCGTGGTCATGCGTGGTAAACAACACCGTTCCTTTAAAGTTAGACAACGAGTTGTTGAAGGCCGTAATACTTTCAAGATCCAAATGGTTGGTAGGCTCATCCAGCATCAAAACGTTAGCTCTCATCATCATCATTCTACTAAGCATACAACGCACTTTTTCTCCTCCAGACAATACATCTGAAGTTTTAAGCGCTTCTTCGCCACTAAAGATCATTTTCCCTAAAAACCCTCTTAAATATACTTCTTCACGTTCTTCTTCTGTTGTCGCCCATTGACGCAACCAATCTACAAGCGTCAGTTTATTATCAAAATACTCACTGTTATCCAATGGCAAATAGGATTGTGACGTGGTTATTCCCCAGTTATACTCCCCTTTATCTGCTTTTTCCTTACCATTAAGAATTTGATAAAATGCGGTGGTAGCTCGTGAATCCTTTGAATAAACCACTACCTTATCACCTTTAGCCAAGTTGATATCCACATTCTTAAAAAGAATATCTCCTTCCAAGGAGGCTTCAAGACCGGTAATATTTAAAATTTGATCTCCCGCTTCTCTATCGCGTTCAAAAATGATCGCTGGATAACGACGGCTAGAAGGTCTAATATCGGTAATATTCAACTTCTCGATCATCTTTTTTCTACTGGTTGCTTGTTTGGATTTTGCAACGTTTGCAGAGAAACGACGAATAAACTCTTCCAATTCTTTCTTTTTGTCCTCAGCTTTTTTGTTGTGCTGCGCACGTTGTCTAGCGGCTAATTGAGATGACTCATACCAGAAAGTATAGTTACCTGAGTAATGGGTGATTTTACTGAAGTCGATATCGGAAATATGCGTACACACCGAATCCAAAAAGTGCCTATCGTGAGATACTACAATGACACAGTTTTCATAATTGGCCAAAAAGTTCTCCAACCACGTGATGGTTTCATAATCCAAGTCGTTGGTAGGCTCATCCATAATCAACACATCAGGATTACCAAATAATGCTTGTGCCAACAACACACGTACTTTTTGTTTTCCATCCAAATCCTTCATGAGGGTGTAGTGGTATTCTTCTTTAATCCCCAAGTTGGACAGCATTGCCGCGGCCTCGCTATCAGCATTCCAACCATTCATTTCCTCAAACTGTACTTGGAGTTCTCCTATCTTATCAGCATTCGCATCTGTATAATCAGCATAAAGGGCGTCAATTTGTGATTTCAGTTCAAACAATGGCTTATTACCCATAATGATCGTTTCCAAAACAGTGTGTTCATCATACAAGTTATGATCCTGCTCCAAAACTGACATACGTTTTCCAGATTCCAAATGGACACGACCCGAAGTTGGATCCATTTTTCCAGCCAATATTTTTAAAAAAGTTGACTTTCCTGCACCATTGGCACCAATAATACCGTAGCAATTGCCCTGATTGAAGCTCGTATTGACTTCATCAAAAAGAATACGTTTGCCAAACTGAACCGAAAGATTAGAAACTGATAACATTTTATAGGTTTTAAATTTGGTGCAAAAGTAGAGAAAACCTATCATTTTAAGAAACTTAAAACCTTAAATTTCGAACCTCCTCCGATTACCTGCTATATTCGTCCAAACAAGCGCCTATATAGCCTGGACGGTTTTCAACACCCATCACAAAAAACATTTAACAGCGCCTTAACAACATGATGCATAAACAAGCTTTATTTTTGTTTTAATCCATGCAACACAATCAGCATCTGTAATTTATTTGTTTATGAGAATTCACATTATATCATTAATGCTTTTTGCCACGCTTTTTAGTTGCCAAAAGGATTCTGATAAAGATGGTACCTATGCTTATTTTGGAGGAGAAATCATTAACCCTAATAATGACTATGTCCTCTTACTTTCTCCGAATCATAAATTTGACACTTTATTTTTAGACGATTCCAATCGGTTTTTCAAGAAAATCGACAATTTAAAACCTGGACTCTACACCTTTACCCATGGTGGCGAATATCAAATGGCCTTATTGGAAGGAAGGGACAGCGTTATGGTCCGGTTGAATACGGTCGATTTTGACGAGTCGTTGGTATTTACTGGCGATGGAGCCAAAAAAAACAATTTCTTGATCAAGATTTTTCTGGAAAATGAAAAGGATCAAGAAAACTTTATCAACGTTTCACAATTGACTCCCGAACGATTTGATCAATATATTGATTCTGCACGCACCAAACGTATCGATGAATTTTTAGAGTTTTCTGATAAAAACCGTCTCTCTGAACTTTTTAATAATGTTGCAGAAACAAGTATTAATTACGGGTATTTCAGTGCCAAGGAAATGTACCCTTTTGGATATTACGGTTACCGAAATTTAAGAAAATATCAAGATTTACCAGCCACCTTTTATGACTACAGAAAGGATATTGATTATAACAATGCTGCCTTAAGCGATTATTTTATTTATAATCGGTTCCTCTATTCTCATTTTAACAATGTCGCCTTAAACGCGTTTTATAAAGACGCTCCTGTAGACACTATTTTTAACAGGCATTCTTTAATTTATAATTTGGAAAAATTAAAATTAATGGATGAGTATATTTCTAATGACACCATTAAAAACAAACTTCTTAAAAATACCACAAGAGATTTTATATCCATGTGCGAGGATTCAACAGAGACCGCAAAGCTCATTGCATCCTATCTCGACAAAAGCACAAACCCTAAGGACAAGGCTTATATTAAAAGATTATCAGTTGCTTTAAAACAATTGAAACCTGGTAAAATTCTCCCTAACGTGGAATTGTTGAGCTATGAAAATGAACGCTATAAATTGAGTGATCTGATTGCCAAACCAACAGTCATTTACTTTTGGTCTTCCAATCTGAAAATTCACTATAAAAACAGTCATTTTAAATCACAGGAATTGCGCAAAAAATATCCCAACATTGATTTTATTGCCATCAATATTAATGACAACGATAATAGGTATTGGAAAAAGACTTTAAACGAATTTAAATTCTCCACAAGTAATGAGTATCAATTTGCCAATCCTGATGACGGGAAGCAAACCTTGGCCATCAATACCATTTATAAAATGATCGTAATAGATAAGGACATGCGTATTGTAGACTCGTACTACAACATGTTCCAAAGACAATTTGAAGATGTCCTTAAGGGATTAAATGAATAAAAAAAGGCTCCAAATTGGAGCCCTTTCTTTTAAAATATATCACTAAGGAATTAGTTTCCTTTTTTGTAATCTTCCAAAAACTTCGCCAACCCGATATCCGTCAAGGGGTGGTTTAACAATCCAGTAATTGAACTCAAAGGCCCAGTCATAACATCAGCACCTAATTTTGCACAATCAATCACGTGCATCGTGTGACGCACAGAAGCTGCTAAAATTTCAGTCTCATAGCCGTAATTATCATAGATCATTCTAATTTCAGCAACAAGGTTAAGACCGTCGGTAGAAATATCATCCAAACGACCAATAAAAGGAGACACGTAAGTCGCTCCTGCTTTTGCAGCCAATAATGCCTGACCTGCAGAAAACACTAAAGTCATATTGGTTTTAATGCCTTTATCGCTAAAATATTTACACGCCTTTACACCATCTTTAATCATAGGTAACTTGACCACAATTTGCTCATGCAATTCAGCCAATGCTTCACCTTCTCTTACCATGCCTTCAAAATCTGTAGCAATTACCTCAGCACTCACGTCGCCATCTACCAAATCGCAAATGTTTACATAATGCTTCATGATGTTGTCGGTACCGGTAATGCCTTCCTTAGCCATTAACGACGGATTAGTGGTTACACCATCTAAAATACCCATGTCTTGGGCTTCCTTAATTTGCTCTAAATTAGCAGTATCAATAAAAAATTTCATAAATAATAGTATAAATATAAGTTGTGTTTGTCCCGAGGCTTCGGGAGCGCAAAGTTACGATTAATAACAAAGAAGTTGAGGGAATTTTAATTAAAACATATCAACATCACAAATCGAATATAATCCTACAATTTATAATGATTCATCAACATTTGCTCATAGATTTTATCCGGCAAAATGCGCTTTAATACAATGGAAAACTTCTGCATGAACTCCCCCACTTTATAATGAATTTTTGGATTGGGCGTGTTGATGATTTTGAAAATCGCTGCGGCCATAAGCTGTGGATCTTTGCCGCCACTCACATGAGCATCCATAAGATTCAAAGTGTCGCCATAAGGCTTTTTGTAAGGCGAATTTTCTAAGATGGGCGCATGATAGCGACCTGCGGCAATATTAGTAGCAAAATCGCCAGGTGCAACATTGGTCATCTGGATGTTGAAATCCTTGATTTCCATTCTGAAAGCTTCCGTTAGCAATTCCAAAGCACCTTTACTAGCACTGTAAACGCCTCTATAAGGTAAGCCCATATAGCCAGCAATAGAAGTAACATTAACGATAAGTCCTGACTTTTGCGTTCTCATTTGAGGTAAAACCGATTTTATGACGCGAATGGGCCCAAAGAAATTCGTTTCAAAATTACGTTGGATTTCAGCATCCGGAATTTCCTCAATGGGGCCAGTAATTCCGGCTCCGGCATTATTGATCAACACATCCAAACGACCGCTTTCGCTGATGACCGTTTGAATCGCTTTTTCGATGGAGTCAGTATCAGAAACGTCCAGTTGAACTAATTTAAATTGACTGTCTGAATAACGCTCAGGGTTTCTACTGGTACCATAAACAATAAATCCCTTTTGAGTCAAAAATTCGCCCACAGATTTACCTATTCCTGATGAACCACCTGTAATCAATACCACTTTTGACATGTTCAATTAATAATTAAGATTGAAAAATTAAGACCGCTTCATGTGCCAAAAATACAATATAAATAATGCTGTGAGGATTGAAAAGAAGAAGAAATTTGAACTTTGGAAAGTGAAATGAGCTATTTGAAGCTTGGAGATTCCCACCTTCGTGGGAATAATAAAAAAAAGGCAAGTTACCTACATCACACCGCTACGACCATTTACCTTTGCTGCGTTCCCGCCCTGGAGGATTCAACAGGAGCTGGTTGTGTAGGACTTGCCAGCTGCAAAGATACAATCTTTTACTACTTTTGCAATGATTTTATAAACTGAATTTAATTAAATACCTTGCCGAAAAATTAATACAATCTATGTCTACTACTAAACTTTTTATAATCACTGCCTTAAGTCTCTCGTTATGGTCTTGTGGCGACAATCCGAATGGTAAAAAAAGTAGTTTCTCAATCACTACCGATGCTAAAAACAATACCATCGCACTCGGGCAAACCCTTAAATTATCGATTGAAAACCCAAAAAACAAGACCATCAGTGGGATTACTTATAAAATAGATTCCAAAGAAATTGCTGCCGATTTTAATGTTAAGGATGTTCGTCTTGGAGAACACACTCTTACGGCAACGGTTACTTATGAAAACACATCTGAAGAAGCCTCTACAAAATTGACCATTTTAAACAATGCTGCTCCTAAAATTTACAGCTATAAAATTTTGAATGAGTATCCGCATGACATTACCTCCTATACACAAGGCCTCGAGTTTAATGATGGCATTTTGTACGAAAGCACAGGTCAATATGGTAAATCGAAGCTTAGAAAAGTAGATTACAAAACTGGTGAAGTTCTAAAAAACATCAATTTGGGCAGTCAGTATTTTGGCGAAGGACTGACCATCCTAAATAATAACATTTACCAACTGACCTGGAAAGAAAACATTGGTTTTATCCATAACGTCGATACTTTTGAAAAAACAGGAAGTTTCAATTACGGAAAAAGTAAAGAAGGCTGGGGTTTGTGTAACGACGGAAAAGTAATCTATAAATCAGATGGCACCAATAACATTTGGAAACTCAATCCAACAACACTTGCTGAAGAAGATTACATTCAAGTGTATACCAACACCGGTAAAATCGATAGTTTAAATGAATTGGAATATATCGATGGAAAAATATATGCCAACATTTACCAACGCAACGGTGTTTTAATCATCAATCCAGAAAATGGTGCTGTAGAAGGTGTCATCGACTTCTCGCCGCTTCAAAAACTGGTTACCCAACACCCAAGTTTAGATGTATTAAATGGTATCGCCTATAATCCAGAAACAAAAACTATTTTTGTAACCGGGAAGGATTGGGATAAGTTGTTTGAAGTTGAAGTGTTTGTTAAGTAATTTATACGGTCTAAAGCAGCATACCGGTCCGATTAACCTTCAGGTGGACAATTCTCAAGGAATGTTTAAAACAGCCTAAAACCTTGTTGCATTCGTGAAAGTTATAGTAAATAATTTACGTCGAAATTTTCAGGTAAAGATAAGTTTGTGAAAATTCGTGAAATTCGTGTCAAAATTTTTTCTTATAATTTTAGAAAAATACGAGAGAATAATATAATCCAACTAAACATACATAACCTTTGAAATATTTTCAGAAAGAAAGAATATCTTTTAATTTTATACATTAATTACCATCTCATGCAAAGCTTCGAAATACAGATCATTGTAGCCCAAGAGGATCTCGACAATCTCAACCATGTTAATAATGTCCGTTATGTACAATGGGTGCAAGATGTTGCCGAACAGCATTGGCATGCAAAAGCGACAGAGCAAATTCTTTCGGAATATTTCTGGGTACTCCTCAAACATCATATCGAATATAAAAACCCTGCGGTTTTAGGCGATGTCATTACCCTTAAAACGTACATCAAAGAATCTGGTGGCGCCACTTGCGTGCGAATGGTTGACATTTATAACAAAAACACCAACAAGTTATTGGCTTCTTCAGAAACAACTTGGTGCCTGCTCTCACAAAAAAACATGCGACCAGCTCGAATAACCGAAGAAATCAAAACCCTATTTAGTTAAATATAGACTAAAATTCTTGTTAAAGTCTCTTAATAGATCACGCTTGAAACCCTAAAATGACTTAATTTGAAGGTAATCAACCTCTAAGCCTAGTGACTAAATCTACTATTCTCTTTTGTCTTTTCGCCACCACGATGCTTTCTCAAAACATCTCTGGAACATTATATGACGCCGAAGCAGCAATTTCTGGAGTCAAAATAATGAACATTACTTCGAAGAGCATCACATCTACCGATGGGAGTGGGAACTTCAAAATCTACGCAAAAGTTAAGGATACGCTCATTTTCAGCTCCTTATTTCATCACACAAAACAGTTAGTGGTCACTCCATCCAATTTAGAAGGAACACAAGTGTTTGAACTGAAAAAGATAGTAAACGAATTGGACGAAATAGAACTTCATGGTCCTATCACTCCAAAGGAAATGGATGCCAAGGAAGCTACAAAAAGAATCAATAAACAATTTAAAACTGACGTTGAGAGAAACCCTCATTTATACCGAAGGCCGAATACCAATAGTGGACCAATAGATTTCATCGAGATTGGGAGACGCGTTGTCAAACTCTTCGAAAGAAAAACACCCAAAGAACAAAATCTGGCTGAAACCACTATTACTTCCAACGATTTAAATACGCTTTTCAAAACAGATAAGTTCTTTAATGATACGTTTCTTGTCTTAGATTTGAACATTACCAAAGACAACAAACACCTCTTCTTTGCTTATTGTGAAACAAAAGATATAGCATCCTCACTACTACGTCAGGATAATAAAATCTATCTTATTGACAAATTTTTGGACTACAGCGAAGAATTTCGGGAGATTTTAAAAGAAAGCCAAAACCATTAATACTAAATTTCTGTGAAATTGACGAGCGATACTTAAAATTACAATCTTAATCTAAGAGTGAATAGGTGGTTGCAAGCTTATTCGAAGTAGATAACTCAGTGCATTCGAAACAACTTCATTGCGCTCTTTGCGCTCTGCTTTGCGTCCTTGCGGTTTCTGTTTGATTTGTATTTAAACGCAAAGGCGCTAGGTTTTTCGCAAAGGTCGCAACGGAATGCCAGTATTTTTATGTTTTCCAATTTCATTTCGATCGCTGTGCTTGCGTGTCCCAAACCAATCGAAGTGTCGAAGAGTCTTAATTCCATCTTTCAATCTTTGATCTCCTTTCTTGATACTTTGCACTTTGCTATGTTCTCTTTTCTATGTTCTTTTTTCTTCTTCAGACATTACACAATTAAAAAGCCGTTCCTATCCATTCATAATTTCAAAAGTCATATTTTTGAATCTCATCTGAATTGATTGCCATAATGAAAAGAAGTCTTTATTTTATTCTTACTATTTCTACGTTAATCTTATGGAGTTCCTGCCGAAAGGACTTCGATTTTGAA
>NZ_JBDSLS010000141.1:0-25692 GCF_039916245.1 Gelidibacter sp. | reverse complement strand
TCTTGCAGAAAAATCGACATCTTTACGATGAAGAAAAGCTTTTAAATTCATTTCATTGGTTTCTGTTCCAAATTAACGAAAAAATCACGGAGTAGTTAAGCGCTTATTAGAAAAGCCCTTGAGAAGGGCTTAAATCAGTTGGATTTTTATCAATTTATGAGGTTGTGCAACGGTTACCGGTGTTGTGCATAGTGTTTTCTATCCGTTTTGTTTATAATTCCGTCCAGTTTTAAATCCGCAATAAGTTAGGAAAATCAGTAATAATATTTGAATTAAAAACAGAACATTTGCCAATATTTCAAAATTACTTTCCTTCGGCTCAATTTCAGTTTTATTTTTTCCAGCACTCAAAGGTGGATAAATTGTCCAACTTGAAGTTTGTTGGATTAGAGCGCCTACTATTGAATCAATTCTGATTAACACTAAAATGAGCAGAATTGTAGAATTCATTAGAATTAGATTTGTCGTCAAATTCTTAAAATTCCGTTTTAATGTTCGGAAGAGGTAAACGCCGAAAAAGATTAGAACTGAAAATAATAGCACAAAATGAACATTCGCAATTACAAAATAAGTATCGTGAATGTTTAAATCAAGAGTAGAGTCCGATTTAAATCCGTCATTTCCGAAAAGAACAAAATTCATAATCAGCACGAAGACGATTGTTCCAATTAGCCTATAAATTTCTTTTCTTTTCAAATTTCGGTTTAGTTATATTTAGTCCGCTTTCAATTCAGACGTATTTTTCTCGTTTGCAGAATGTTGGTTTACATTATGAACAACGCTTATGTATATGAGATGCGGCGTGTTTTAGCACGAACCTCTCCAAATAAAAACTGGCTTTGGAAAATCCGCAGGGTTTTCCAAGTGAGGACAGACCAAGCCAAAGCTTATATACCACTGTAGTGCGTAGTTTTTATTACTTATAATTTTCTTCAACTATTAACTATATCACTTTCTATTTCATCAGCTGCTTTTACAATAATATCTTTTGTACTGTCTTTTAATGTTTCAATTATTGTTTTATCATTTTTCTTATCTCTATCAAAAAAGTTCAATATCGGATTGTCTGACTTTTGATAGTTTGAAATTAATTTACCCGGGTTTTCACTTGTTACATTTAAGAAACTGTTTAAAAGTTTTATTCTTAACTCCTCTGACATATCAGAGTCTTCGATATTCTCAATTTGTTTAGAAAGTCCTTCAATTGTCATACTCAATACTTGTTTATGGGAGTATTCTTCTATTAATCTTTTTGATAGGTTTACTTTTTTATTAGCTGAAATTGTAATCCAAATTAATGGAATATACAATGGAAGAAAAGCTAGCATTATTTTTGGTGCTCTTTCAATAGTTTCTGTTAAAGTTGAGTTTTCAGATAAAAAGTAAAAAACACTTATTCCAATTGGCAATAAGGCTGACAATGAAATCCAAAGAATACCATTTTTAAAATTTACTTTGTATTCATTGTATAATTGTTCTTCTTCATTCTTTTTAGTAACAAAAGCAGAACTTAATCCAGCTGTTAAAGCATTTGGAAGTAAAGATTCAATTTGTTTGCTAATCTTATCGTATTCCTTTTTTGAATTTGTCTTTAGACTATCTAAATCATCTTGATTTATCTTAACAAAATTATCATACTGTTCTTTACTTGTTTCTTTCAGCTGCTTCAAATTAATTTCTAAATTTTCAGCTGTTTCGTTAAGTTTGTCATATGACGTTTGCAATTCGCTCTGTAGGCCTTCTACACTGATTATTTCTCCGTCTTCATTTTCATCTTCATAGCCAAGTATTTCGCGATGAAGTTCATCTATTTCAGTTTTTTTGGATAAAATTCCTTTATACGTTGTATTAGCTTTACTAGAGTTTTCTTCTATTTTGATAATTAACTCATCTAATTGTTCTATTTCTTCTTCTATTTCTGGATGTTCTTCTAATACTTCACTTATTCTTGTTATAATAGTTGATAGTTTAATACCATTTTCCAATAATTCACTATTGGCTTCTATTGCCTTTAAGTGATTTGAAGTTATGTCAATTAATTTATTATCAATTTCAGCTTCTATATTGACTAACCTTGAATGTATTTCGTTGGCTTCGTTTAGTCGAGCTTCTGCTTTGTTTCTATATTCAGCAACTTTTCTTGATGCTTGTTTAGCTTCTTTTTCAATGTCTGACGGTTTTTCAGCGACTTGTTTTTCAAGTTCAGAAAGTCTTCCCCAGAGCTTTTTTCTTTCTTCCTCTAGGTATTCAATTTTTTTTGTATTTTTTCCATCAAACATTTTTTTCGGTTTTTAGGGTTACGTACTACAACTTATTTACATCTCTACTAAATCCGTTCCATCCTACTTCAAGAGCAGGATACAAGAATCTTTATTATTCTTACATTTAACACCACTAGCCCACATTTCCAGACAGTACTTACAATCCTCAATATCCGCTAAAAGTACATCAACCGCAATCCCAAACCATGCGGAAACCCGCACCCGCAAAAACTGACAATCAAATCCCTAAGGCAACTCCTACAAACATAATATAATTTTAACATTTCTTAACATTCTTGTTAACAAAATACAAATCTCCGCTAGCGCTCGTTTTCAACTAGTGCCCCGCTAGCGCTCGTTTGCAACGAGTGCTTTCAATCATCAATATCCGCTAAAAGCACATCAACCCCACACCAAAGGAAGGGTTCCGTCAACATTAAAAAACAATTTACCCAGAAACCGCCACTTTCATGACGCTGCCACTAGCAAGTTCATAAAGACCGCTATTGATCTCCTGGTAAAAGCTGATCCCAATCCCCACCACCGTCACATCTAGAGGAATCGTAGCACCCGTGGCCAGGACAATCTCAAGGGCTATCAACGGTGATAGCGCATCACTCAATAGCAAGGGGTCCGAAAGTACAGTCCCACTCATCCCTTCAAATTCGGGAGTGAGGACCTTATAGGAATTTTCAGCAGGGTTATATGCAAAATCACTCATATAACCTGCCCAGAATACCATCCTAAAATGCGTCGCGCCCTCTATTATTTTAACCGACGTATCGGGGCTAAACGGGTCAAGATCCCAAGCTACTGAATTACGGTCGGGACGGATCACGGGCAGCTGGACCACCCGGAAAAAACGGGAATTATTTTAGTGGGTAACTTCAAGTTACAGGTGTAGTACCTTAGAATCGTTATGCCAAACCAAAGTAAATACAAATTAAAGCAATGGTGTCAAAAAAACCATGTACAGAAACAATAAACCACATATCGTATTTACGCAAATAGAATATCAGGGCTAAGAGTGCTCCGACAATCCCTGTAACAAGTTGCCCTGTAATTCCTTGTTGACTATGCATAAAACCAAAGAAACAAGCAAATAGGACAATATTGAGCACAATGCTGACTTTACTTTCTCCTAGGAATTTCACAAACTGTCGCATAAAATAACCGCGAAAGATAATTTCTTCTCCAAACGCCGTAGCACTCCACACTAATAATAAAGCAACTAAACAGACTGGGAGATTTCCTCTCAATTGATCGAAACTTGAATAATCTATAGGAGTGCCTGTGAGTTTTGTAATTCCAGGAACCAATGCAAAGACATAAAAAGCAAAGAGTCCTAGTGCAACTAATGGAGCAAGTAGGAAGATGTTATTGAATGTGAATTTTTCACGTTGAAATCCAAGTGCTAAAAATGGTTTTCCTTTGTGTTCTATATAATTCGCTAAAATGATTAATATAGAAATAATGATATTTTCTATGTAACTAATTTGTATTGGTCCAAACCATAAAAAGCAGATGCTTGTAAAGGTTATTAAAGGAATTAATGTTTGTCTTAAGGTAATTTTATTCATTGTTTTCTGATTTTAAATTCTAATCGAAATAATGAACAAATTCTCTAAAAACTTCTTTAAATACTTATGTTTTTACTGAATGGTCGTTAATTTATAACTGAATAGTCGATAGTTTTTGGCAGCTTTTATTCAAACCAATCCATAAATGCTTTTCGCTTGTAACGACTGATATTGATTTCAGCAATCGTATCGTTTACAATGGAAGCTTGTAACCTTATACGTAACTTGCCGTTTTCAATTTTTTCAATTTGGTCTACAGCATCTTTGTGAATGATAATTTGCCTATTGGCTCTAAAAAACAATTGATCGTTTATTTTTTCTTCGAGCTCGTTCAATGTAAAATCGGTGTTAATTGTTGTGCCATCACTTTGAACAGTATACACAATTTTGTTTTCGCTGTAAAAGCACGCAATATCTTCATAGGTAAGCTTCGTTATTTTCGCGCCACTTTCAATTATAATTTCAGCATCTTTTATGGATAACTTATATAAATTGTATAGGTCTTGTGCATAGAATAAACCTATGAGAATAAAACTCAATAATAAGGTAATTAGCAATCCGATTAATAAATAATAGAACTCTGTCTGTCCACCAACAACTATATTGAAAATAATATTTACAGGAAAATACATGATTGTAATATAT
Organism: Gelidibacter sp.; assembly: GCF_039916245.1. Classification (GTDB taxonomy): domain Bacteria; phylum Bacteroidota; class Bacteroidia; order Flavobacteriales; family Flavobacteriaceae; genus Gelidibacter. The sequence continues at coordinate 21,206 of NZ_JBDSLS010000141.1, read as the reverse complement.
CCTAGGGTAGAAGCCATATACCATATGATAATGACAATTTCTACTTTTTTAGAGAAATACTTTTTCTTGTAAAATTTAAAATTAAGATGTGCTATGATTCCAATGAGAATACATAAAACAATAGACGACAGAAATCCTTCTATAGGAAATCTATACGATTCGCCATCTGGAAAACTTTCGCGCTTAGTTAAATGATTCGTCACTAAAAAGAAAATCATCAATACAATTGCTTTCTGAAACCAACGCCAAGCAGAACTAAAGATAAATGTATGCCATGCTTTTTTTTGTATATCCTTGGTTGGCTGTTTATTATTCATGAATAGCGGTTATTTTTTTGTCAGAAGAAGTTTGAATTAGAATGCTTTTTTACCATTGCAGTTAACTCGTTCAGATTCACGCTTATCCCACTTTATTGGTCACATACAAATCATTTTCAATGCACCCGTAAAAAAATAACTTTCAAATCACCAAACCTAGTTCAACAAACATAATATTATTATAACATTTATTAACATTTCTGTAATCAAATACAAATCCTCTGTCCGCTTGCGCTCGTTTGCAACGAGTGCTTTCAATCATCAAAATTCAAAATCTTAGATCAGGTCCACCGAATCGGAAATCAATATCTCGCGCTCGCCTCACAATCCGGGACCGCCGTTCACGATACGCTTCATGATGCTGGTCATTCGACTACGCCCAAATCATCAGACGGAAGTTTTAGCGCAACGCATAAAAGAATACTGAAACATAACGGCACGTGAAAGGGTGTTAGTGGAAAACACTAGCAATTCCCGAATGTTAAAAAATATTCGCACCAGAGAGCGTTTGTTGGTGGAAAACACCAACCACGACAGATAAAATAAACGGCAGCGAAGCTCTGAAAACAGTCACACCCAAAATCGCGAATCCCGCACTTAACTCATATAATATGCTCATGTAGGATAAAACTAAGACTAAGAATATCCTTATCTTTGTGTGTATAACTATTAGGATTAAAAGATTTGCAACAAATAAAAAACTACCTTGATCAAATAGCAACCATTTCTCAAGCAGACTGGGATTTTTTTACTTCTAAATTAATTCGACGCGTCATTCCAAAGAAAGCTGTTTTTTTAAAGCTTAATGAGGTGGAAAATTATATCTCGTTTATTGAATCGGGCGTGGTTCGTGTGTTTATTCCCAAAGAAGATCCAGATAAAGAAATCACATTTGGCTTTAGTTTCAAGGATCAGTTTATTAGTGCTTATGACTCCTTTCTAACACGAAAACCTTCTGCATATCAACTGCAAGCCCTCACTGAAACCACTATTTTAAGCATCACTTATGATGATTTGCAGGCGGTTTATAAAACAACCCAAATCGGAAATCTTATTGGCCGATTGGCTGTCGAACGGCTCTTTTTGATAAAATCCAGCCGCGAACAAAACCTCTTGAATCTTAACGCAGAAGAACGCTATTTGAAGTTATTTAAGGAGCGTCCTGAACTCCTGAAAGTGATCCCCTTAAAATACATCAGTTCTTATATTGGTGTGACGCCGCAAGCGTTGAGCAGGATTAGGAAGCGGATTTGATGACGAATTAGGGATGAGAAATTAGGGATTAGTAGATGGATTGAAGATTAGCGATTAACGATTGTTGATTTTTGAAGTTTTGATTCGGACAAGTTGGCAAGCTTTGAAAGATTGCAAAAACATGTTAATTATTTGCTATCAACAATCCGAAAATATCTGCGGAAAACCTTTAAGCTATGACGCATTAGTTATGAAGCATCAGTACATGCTATTAAGATTAACGATTGAAGATTAACGATTGTAGATTTTTGAAGTTTTGATTCGGACGAGTTGGTGCACTTTGAAAGATTCCATGTAAAGTATTTGACATCAACAATCCGCGAATATCTGCGAAATCTGCGGGAAACCTTTCTTTTATGCGAAGTAGTTGCATCTACCTAAAAGCTATTACGCAAAGCTCCACAAAGGAGACACAAAGTTTCACTAAATCACTGGATTTTTAATCTTTGCACTTTATAAAATAGCGAAAAACCTCGCTGTTTTATTGACTTAGGTTCATTGTTTGCCCCTGCTTATCACTTTATCTTTGCAAAAAAAAGTTATGATTATTGTTATTTTTGTTTTGGTACTGTGGTATGGAGGCTTGTTTTTCCAATCGTTCTTTTTACATCGTTATGCAGCGCATCAGGTTTTTACCATGTCCAAAACGATGGAACGCATTACCTTTGTCCTGACCTGGATTTTTCAAGGCTCAAGTTATTTAAGCGCTTATGGTTATGGAGTTATGCACCGCATGCACCACGCTTATACCGACACAGAGTTGGATCCGCATTCGCCATCTTATGATGACAATATGTTTGCAATGATGTGGAAAACGAAAACTATTTATCAGGATATCAACACCCAACGCATTGAAGTCGATCAGCGCTTTACCAAAAACGTTCCGCAATGGACAGCTTTTGATAGATTTGCGAGCTCTCGTATTTCACGAGTACTTTGGATGGCCCTTTATGTACTATTCTTTGTTTATTTTGTAACCGCTTGGTGGCAATGGCTATTATTGCCCTTAACCTTTATGATGGCGCCTGTTCATGGCGTAATCATCAACTGGTTTGGACATATCTACGGCTATGTCAATTACCAAATGAAAAACACCAGTAAGAACCTCTTTCGTTTTGACTTTTTAATGATGGGCGAAGGTTATCACAATAACCACCATAAATTCGCAAGTCGCGCCAACTTCGGTGTCAAATGGTATGAGATTGATATGACTTATTTAATCATAAAAGTGTTGGATGCCGTTGGGGTGATTCAGTTGAAGGCAGTTCCTGTTAAGAAATAGAAATATTCATTTTTATCGATTTCCTGTACTTAAAAATCTGCATCTGATGCCTATCTTAAAACGTATTTTAATGTGAATGTATAGGATTTACTTTATATCGCATAGAAAGTACAAGGTCTTTAATTTAAACCACTTCTTTAAATACGGTTTTAACCCAGCTTTCTAAGGTATACTTCTTTAGGATGTCATCAGGGATTGGTGCATAGGATGAATTTAAAAAGCTATTAGGAATAGCTATATTTTGCTCATCAATTATCAAAATATTTTGCGGATTATAAAAGTCATAAGTCGCAATTTCAGAATTGTTTGTAATGATTTTTTTTTGATAACCCATCGCTTCAAAAACTCTAAAGGTCAGTCCTTTGTGCTTTTTTATTACCCCTAAATCGAGCATACAAGCAGATTGTTTTATATAACGTTTTACTGCTTCTAGGGGAATAGGCTTCTCAGTAATTTCTATCAAATCATTGGAAGAAAGGTCCTTGCTCGTTTTTACAATAATTTTAAACTTGTTTTGCTGTTCCTTCAATGTTTTGGCTATTTCAAGTAATATCGGAAATCTTTTTCTGTCATAACTCGTAATGTTAAAGACACTGTATTTTAGAGGTATCTCATCAATAGTTGGAGGCTCTAGTTCATAAATGAAGTTAGTGATGAACTTAAATCCAAATGTTTTGCAATCGTTCGGTTCAAAACTATAAATTTCATCAAACAAATGAATGGTCTTCTTTTTTCTAGGAAAACGGTCTACACCATCAAAAAAATAGGTTTTAAATAATTTTGTTCTAGCCTTTAATTCTGCCAACGTCTTAATCGAAAGCATATCGGGACGAATTATTAAAATGATATCAAAATGGTCATCTTTAATTATCGGTTTAATATAATCTTCTCGGTAATCGAATTTTAAATCTTTTGAAAATTGCTTGTAAAAAAAGTTCTTAATTTTTGTACTTAAGCTATCGTATTTATAGGAAGGAATATGGATATCAGTAACTTCAATATCGCTATATTTTCTGAGTTCGTCCGCAACTTTTACAATATAACCCATATATTCGGGAGCGATAATCAAAGCTTTCTTCATACTTATAAGCAAATATTAACTGAGTTTGTCACGAAATTACATAAGTACGAACTATATCCATGCTTTGATAACAAAATGTTTTATTCGAACAAATTGATTATAGCTCGCTATTCTGATGATGTAATAATTATCGTTGTTAGTGGAAACCACGAAAAATGGCAATTTCATTTTAGACTATAATGTTTACAAAACCCTAATCCGTACTTTTTTCTTCTTCAATCGTGAGTTGTCCAAAGCATTAACGATACGTTTTGATTCCGTTAGCGGCACGGCAACAAAAGCACAATCTTGCTTGAGTTCAATAGTTCCCAATTGCTCCTGGGTAAGACCACCTTGTTTCATAAAAAGACCAACGATATCTCCTTTTGAGATTTTATCCTTACGTCCTCCCGAAATGAATAAGGTTTCCCAAAAAGGTGCTGCACTTGGCGCTTTTGTGGAAATTCTGATAGGTGGAGTTTCTTTTATAAAGTCAGGTAATTGCTCATCACTTCCTTTAAGCACATAAGCAGTTCCTTTCGCATTGACTCGGGCCGTCCGTCCGTTTCTATGGATAAATTCCTCTTTATGGTTGGGCAATTCATAATGAATGATAAAGCTGAGCTCTGGAATATCGATGCCTCTTGCTGCCAGATCGGTTGCTAGAAGTATTTGACTTGTCCCGTTTCTAAAGGTAATAAGCGACCGTTCACGTTCTTGCTGCTCCATTCCTCCCGAAAAACAAGAGTGATTGATTTTGTTTCGCGTGAGATAGTTGCTCACTTTGTCAATGCTCTCTCTTAAATTACAAAACACGATGCCTTGGTGATTGCCAATATGGTGCAGCAACTCCAGTAAAGTTGGCAGCTTGTTTGGCTTTTGTGACACCACCGTTTTGATGGCTAACGTAGATTTCTTCTTTTCTGTGAGATAATCCACAGTCGTCGGTTTATTCAAACGGACAAACCCTGGGATTTTCTCCAGTTGCGTGGCAGACGTTAAAATGCGTTTATTAATGCTTGGCAATTGACCGATAATCGCTTTCATTTCGTCTTCAAAACCATCTTCGAGCGATTTATCAAACTCATCTAAAATAAGGGTTTTGATGCTCGTTTTCGGAAAACGATCGGCTTCAAAATGATCTAAAATACGTCCAGGCGTACCGATTAAAATAGCTGGCACATGCTTGATCTCTATTTTGTCCTTGGACATTGGTCTGCCACCATATACGGCATTCACCTTAAATCCAGAACCCATATCTCTGGCCACTTGCTCAATTTGAATGGCCAATTCGCGCGATGGTACAATTATCAAGGCTTGGACTTCCTTAATATCTGGGTCTAAAACATCCAATAAAGGTAGTAAAAAAGCCAAAGTTTTACCACTCCCCGTTGGCGATAGCAATATGGTATTGGTGGTTGATCCAATGACATCAATGGCTTCCCTTTGCATGGGATGCAAGGTTTGGATATTTAACTTATCTAAAATATCCTGTTGATCTTTAATATTATTTGCCATTGGAATTAATTCTTTTTATGTTTTTTAGAAGGCTCTGGTTTTGCAGTGTCCATGCCTGATTCTACTAAGTAATTGGCCAATATTTTATCGACCAATTCGTCTTTTGTTAAATGATGAAATACCGTTTTTATCTTGGCTTTAAAATCTTCTGAAACCTCACGATTGGGTTTCGTCTTGAATATCTTTTTAGCCCATAAAAGCCCATTATTTTCTTCAATGCTTTGTGCATCTGCTTTTTTAAATTCATGAAACACAATCCCCAATTCGTTTTCAAATTCGGCAATCTCATAAACTTCTTCTTTTTGCAATATGGTTAAGGATAATCCTTTGGCTCCTGCCCTAGCCGTTCGTCCACTGCGATGCACATAAGCTTCATAGGTATCAGGCAAATGGTAATTGACCACAAAGGACACTTCCTTGACGTCAATACCACGTGCTGCCAAATCGGTAGCCACTAGAATATTAATATGGCCTTCTCTAAATTGTCCCATTATTCGATCGCGAATGCCTTGGGTCAAACTCCCATGAAGCGCACCCGATGAGAATTTATTGATGGCCAAGTTTTTAGCCAATTTATTAACCGCAGCTTTGGTTTTACAGAAGATTATGCCACGCTCGCCTTCTCTACTATTTAAAAAATGAAGGAGTACGTCTAATTTCTCAATCGGCTCCACCACTACATATTGATGATCGATGCCTTGATGCCCAACCGTTGCCATATCCGCCTCGATGTGCACCACATGTTTTGACATGTAGTTTTGAACCAACTGCTTTATTGATCCCGGCATAGTGGCCGTAAACAATAAGGTTCGTCTCGATTTTGGAATGTCCTTTATAATGACATCGACCTCATCTTTTAATGCGCTAACCATTTCGTCCGCTTCATCCAGAACAAAATATTGAACAGCTTTAATATTAATAGCCTCACGTTTCATCAAATCGACCAATCGTCCTGGAGTTGCCACCACGATATGTGTCGTCGTTTTTAAACGTTCCATTTGAGGTTTTATAGGAATTCCACCACATAAGGAGGCGATGGAGATTTCGGGAGTTTCTACAGCAAAAGACACCAAATTGTTATAAATCTGTTGTCCCAATTCGCGCGTTGGCGCTAAAATTAACGCTTGAATATTGGTATTTGTGATGTCAACCAATTGCAGCAAAGGCAACCCAAACGCGGCTGTTTTCCCTGTTCCCGTTTTTGCCAAAACCACTACATCTTCTTTTTGATTTAGAACTACGGGAATCGTCTTTTCTTGTATATCTGTAGGAACAGAAATTCCTAAATTTTCTAAACTCTTTTGTAGTTGATCATTAATCCCTAAATCTGAAAACTGTTTTGACATAAAATATATTTTGCGCAAAGATAACCACACTTTCGCAGGGAATAACGACAATCCCCTTATTAATACACTGCGAATTGCGATAAATAGCAGGAGAGCATTTCAAGATATAATGTTTAACTTGATAATTAAGGTTTTTATGATAATGGTTGAGATCATGAAGTTGATTTCAGCGAGCAAAAACAACTTGAAAAAAGAGTCGTCATTCTAACCAAATGCGTTCGATCTCTAAGGCAAAATACTCTTTCTTTTTATTTCCTATCAGAAATGTGACTTCTTGCATACTTTCGCCATTATAATTGGGCATATTGAGAGTATGACCTCTAAAACTAGGATAAAACGCCGCCAACGGAATGCGGATAGTTTCCCATTCGCCAGAGGTTTGAAATTCGTGGATGTATGAAAAAGGTTGCTCTAAACGTTCTTTAATTCGGAATTGATACATTTTACCATCGCCCTTAATGCGCAATAAAACGGACTTATAATTAGAGACCAATTTTTCAGGAAATGCATGTTTAACCGAAGAGAATCCGCCGCTGTTTTCGGTAGTTATAAAGCCTTCAAAAAGAGCATTGCCAGCAGCATTGATGGCCATTTTTCCTTTAGAAAATCCACCCATAACCCCGTCATTCACAATATGCCAAGCCTCAGAATTTAAGTGCTGTGAAAAATCATAAATGACGGAATCAGCTTGAGGATTCATATTTTCAATAATTATTTAACAAAAAGATAGGCATTCTATTAATAAAAATGATTGATATTACTTATATTTCGGCATTCAACTCGTCCATGATCTCCGCAAACAATTCATACGAACGAATTCTATCCTTAACATCAAAGATATTCGTGACCGCAATGACTTCATCAGCTTTGGTGTGATCCAAAAATGCTTTGACCTGTGCTTTTACAGTGGCTTTACTACCTATAAATGAATATTTCAGCATTTGGTGCACTTGAGGATGCTGCATAATTTCCCTAAGTTCTTGCGTCATTGCCGTTGGCGGTTGTAAATATTCTCTTTTGCCCGTGAAAATGCCCACAAACATGCGTATTAACGAGGTTGCAAAACGATCCGCTTCCTCGTCGGTTTCAGCTATAATAATGTTCACACCTGCCATCACATAAGGCACCTCTAAAATTTCAGAAGGTTGAAATTCTTTTCTATAAGTGTCGATGGCATTTTCTAAATGCTGTGTGGCAAAGTGGCTGGCAAAAGCATAGGGCATTCCTTTTTTAGCAGCCAAATGCGCACTATCGGTACTGGAGCCTAAAATATAAATCGGTACTTCTACGCCTTCTGCTACAGTGGCGCGAATTTTAGAATGCACATTGTCTATTGAAAAATATTTTTGAATTTCTTCTATATCACTAGGGAACGAATGCGCAGCCTGCATAAAATCAGAACGAATGGCCTGAGCAGTTTCACGATCAGTTCCTGGTGCTCTACCCAATCCTAAATCAATACGGTTGGGATATAAAGATCCTAAAGTTCCAAACTGTTCGGCAACAATTAAAGGTGAATGGTTAGGCAGCATAATTCCGCCAGAGCCTACGCGAATTGTCGTTGTGCCTTCGGCAATATAACCGATAAGAATGGCCGTGGCACTACTGCCAATATTAACGGCATTGTGATGTTCTGCCAGCCAAAACCGTTCGTAACCAAAGCTTTCGGCTTCTTGCGCCAAGGCTAAGGAATTATTAAAAGTTTGTTTGAGACTATGACCTTCAGAGACTAGAGCGAGTTCTAAAAGAGAGTATGTTGTTTTTTGGGAATTCATATAGTGTTAACTGATAGTGTGTTGAAATTTGACTACGGATTTAGTCCTAAATCACAAAATTACTGCATAATTTGCTGGCTTACTGTTAGAGCTTTGTTAATCCGAATAAACAGATTCCAACAACCTAGAAGAGGAAGACATGAATTTCTTTAATTACTACAAGCTGAACCCGTTCTCACTATTATTATGTTTTGTGTTTATAAAACTTTTTTTTTGTGATTAAAAAAACGAAGGTTTGGAGCAATAAAACCCAAATATCTAAGGATTTGCAAATTGATTTTTTTGATTTAAAATTGGTTTGCTTTTATTGCGAAACTTAATTTAAAATAGTTCTTAACATGAATACAACTATGTTTGCCGTGTTGGACACCATCTAGTGGAACCAAAATAACCAATAAAAATTAATAGCTATGAGTAAAACAACCCTAAAAGTAAATAACAACGGATCATTAAGAATAAGTGGCGATTTTGAAATTGTTGATAAGGACGGCAATGCCTATGACCTTGGTGGTCGTGATGTCATTTCTTTATGTAGATGTGGACTTTCGGCCAATAAACCTTTTTGCGATGGCGCACACCGAAATCACTTTGAGCATGATGCCGTAGCTTTTGCTTTGCCTCCAAAGGCATAATTTGCAAACCATAATTTTGCTGTCTAACTTAATATAGAAAGCAATTAATAAACGAAGCTTAAGTTACTTTAATACGACTTTTAAAGTGACTTAGGCTTTTTAAACCGGATTGTTAGGTATCTAAGTAAACTCAATGCTTCTTCCCAAATAGCCCTTCAGCCTTACCGCTAACTAATTTTAAAACAATAGTGTTCAGAATTTACAGAATCAATTATTCCGTAAGCTCTTCACATCTTCATTAGCCAGCACCAAATCGTTGATTAACGTCGTCAAATAAACGGTGGCATTAGTATTTGCAATGGCATTGGCTTCAATCTGTTGATTGATTGCGGCTAATTGTTCCTCTTTTTCAGCATCTGAACGACGAATTTTGAAACTTTGGATGTCTGCAAGTTTGGCATTTAAACTCTGTCTTTGCTTCCTTAATTGATCCAGCTTTACGCGATGATTTCTTATAGTATTTTCAATAATACATACTTTGTGTACTGTGGTTAAGCTGTCAAGCTGCCTTTTATAATCAGTTTGTGCAACTAATTCTATCGAAAAAAATAATGTAATTAATAAGAAATATGGTTTCATTTTACTTTTAGTTTAAAACGCTGCAAAATTATACAATTTTCACATCTTAAAATGTTGTTTTCTAGGATTTTTGCACATGAAAATCAAATATTTATCGCATATATTGCGCTTTTCGCCTAAAACCCACAAATAGTGATATAAATCATGTATTTTGAAAGCCATATGATATAGTTTTACTTTTAACAATCAAAACAAATAACCATGTACCAACCTATACTTTTAGATGCCAAATGGAATAACGGTGTCTTTATGATCGTCATTTTTGCTGTCGTTTGTATTGCCTTAGTAGGCATCGTCGTTAATTTAATGAAGAATGATAAAAAGAAAAGTGATTCAGAAACCACGGAATAAACTCCTTTAATTCATTTTTTGAATGAAATTTACTGGGGAGCCTAATCATTTCAAAAGTGGTTGAGCTCCCACTAGTACTTCCCTTTCTTGTTTTAGCTCCTGACTAAATTTAAATGTTTTTCCCATTCTGCATTTCTGAAAAATCCTTTGGGTTAAATACTTTTTGATATTCTAAAAAGACCGTTTCATTTCAAAGTTGAACTCATTTTCAGAGGTTTTTTTAAATTCGAGATCTTTATAAAACTTTTGAGCCTTTGTATTGATCTTAAAAACCTGTAATCGAATATTTTTCTTTTCTGAAATGGATTTTTGAATCATACGTTGCATGACTTCTGTTCCAATTCCTAAATTTTGAAAGGTTTAATCGATCAACAAATTCTCTATATAAAACTCCTTATCCTTTTCAGATAAAACCATAAATCCAACGATTTGCTCTTCAAATTCAATTAAGTTTGTTTTTGAGGGCTTGAATTTTTTTTTGTGAATCTTTCGCTGATGCACCTCATCCCAATCCCATAATTTTTCAAGATAAGGCTTGAGGGAAGTGCAAAAGATCTTATAAGTAATTTCAAGATCAGATGCTTTTGCTTGGATCAAATGAACTGCTGTTTTCAAGACGTTTTTAATGGATTGTGAGCTCGCAAATATAATTAAATCTATGGATCCAAAATTTCAATTGATCCTTGCTGTTAATTTGTTATGCTGGCGCACGTAACCAAGAATGGCACACAAATAGAACTTTTGCGTTTTCAAAAAAATATCATAATAACGTATTAAAATTATCATAATGTGGACATAAACGTTCCGATTAAAATCAAAATCCATTATCTTTAATAAAAATCACATTATCTTAATAAAAATCAAACGACATGAAAAAACAACAAGGAACAGGGCTTTTGGCCTTATTAGGAATTGGAGCTGGTGTTTATGCCTGGTGGAAATATAAAAACCTATCTCCAGAAAAGAAAGAACAACTTCACGCCAAAGTGAATGATGTTGGTCAAAAAGTAAAAGACACTTATAATGACGTCGAATCAACAGTCAAGTCTAAATATGACGACTTTAAAAGTGGCGTGCAAAAGGAAGTCAATAATATGAACCAATAGAATCGGAAAATAGAAAAAAAAAAATCCCACTAACGTGGGATTTTTTCATAGTGTTAAATAGTTTAATTCTTTGCATATTCAACGCGATGTGTATCGAGGACAATATTTTTTATAGCCACAAGTAATCCGCCTTCTTTTACTGGATGTAGAATATTATCTACACCGTTTTTTTCAAGTCTTTTACGACAGAAGTCCGTTAGACGAGGATCATTATCAAAAAGAAATTCATTGCCAGCATACTCCATCTGATTAGGTTCTTTGATGGTTAAGTTAATAGCTTTTAAATCTCTGCTAATTCTGTCTGTTCCTGGTATAAATGTATAAAATGTGTATTGCCCTTCAGCATTAGTTTTTACCCATCCTCTGTGATGTACATAACGTTTTTTCAAATGCGTCATGACCTCATAATTCCCATTGTCATCAGGTTGACTGATAAAAAGAATCACATCTTTTGCAGGCGTAAAACCGTCACTTAAAAAAACAGTTCCCGTAATTTTTATTGGATTTTCTTTTGATGCGAAATCAGGAATGGAATCGGTATCACTTAATGGGTGTGAATAATCATAAATTGCATTGCGTTTCTTATAATCGCCTGGTAGATTTTCAGCAGATTCTTGAGCACTTAACGTACTGAAATTGCTTAAAAAAAACGTAATTGACAGAAGGTAAACTACTTTTTTCATGTGACGAACAATTATTAATTACCTCAAAACTAATCAATTGCCATCTTTCTGAACAAAAAAACATATAAACGCTTGAATTAAACGATGAAATGTAGGACGATTATACGAACGTCAAGTTTCATCGGCAAAAGGAATTGCAAATCAAGAGAATTTGATCGTTTCCAAGTCCACATTTCCTCCAGAAAGAATAATTCCTACCTGCTTTCCCTTAAAATATTCATTTTCCTTTAATACGGCTGCGAAACCTACAGCACTTGAAGGTTCCACCACAATTTTAAGTCGTTCCCACAATATCTTCATCGCCTTAATAATCTCCTGTTCTTCCACACAAATAATATGATCGACATGCTTTTGTAGGATTGGAAAATTGATATCTCCTAATTGGGTTCTTAATCCGTCAGCAACAGTATCTGCTGAATCATTCGTTTCAATCTGACCGCTTTTCAAAGATCGAAAAGCATCATCAGCCACTTGAGGTTCTGCGCCAATAACTAAACAGTGGTTGCCAAAATAATGAGCCGCTAAAGCCGTACCGGCAAGTAAACCGCCACCGCCTACTGGACTAAGGATAACATCCAAATCAGGGTGCACTTCAAGTAGCTCCATTGCCGCGGTAGCATTTCCCAAAATAACATCTAAGTCGTTGGAAGGATGGATAAATGTTGCCCCTTTTTCATCAACAATTTGCTGTGCTGCTTGTTCGCGCGCTGCGATGTTAGGCTCACAATCCGTAACGATGCCACCATAAGCTAAAACGGCTTCTTTTTTTACTTTTGGCGCATTATTGGGCATGACGATATAGGCGGTAACACCCAAATTTTTCGCCGCTAAAGATAATGCTTGCGCAAAATTTCCTGAGGAATGTGTGACTACACCTTGCTCCTGCTGCTCTTTGGAAAGTTGCATGATGGCGTTGGTTGCTCCACGCATTTTGAAAGCGCCCATTTTCTGGAAGTTCTCACATTTAAAAAACAATTTACTTCCGGACATTACGTCCAGTAATGAAGATGTAAAAATTGAGGTGTTGTGAATGTAAGGTGAAACTCGTTCTCTGGTTTCTAAAAGCACTTGTTTATCCATATCAAATCAAAAATTAAAGGTATTTTAAATCTATCTACCAAACCTGGAGAAAATGACCAATTTCCTTTTGGTGCTGATAAAATAGACGCCGGTTAGCAAAACAATCGCCGCAATAATGGATTGGGTCGTAATCTCTTCGTTCAAAAAGTACCAGCCTAACAACAATGCAATTATAGGATTGACATAGGTTGAAGTTGCCACCTTATCTGGCGATACCTTTTTTAAAAGAAAATTAAACGAAGTGAAGGCCACTATACTTCCGAAAATAACTAAGAGCACCATGGACACTTGTACTTTTTGGCTCCATTCACTTGGAAAACTCCAAACTTCCCCAAAAATCAAACTTCCCAATAGCAGCATCAATCCTCCAATAAGCATCTGATACCCCGTATTCACAAAATAGTTAGAAGGTAAATCGGCCTTTCCAACAAACAAACTGCCCGAAGCCCAACTTACCATACAAAAGAAAATCATGATCATGCCAATAATAGAATCTTCTTGACTGACCACTTCCTTTTGACTGACCAGTAAAAATATTCCTATAACGCCTAAAATAACGCCCAACACCGACATGGCCTCAATTTTTTTACCTTGAAAAATACGCATTAGAATCAAAACTACTAAGGGCTGTGAAGAGATCTCCAACGCCGCAAATCCACTATCGACGTATTTTAGTGCCCAAACCACCACGCCATTGCCAATAGTCAAAAATAAAAATCCAGCAATAGCCGTATTGACAAGCTGTCGTTTTGTGATGGCTAAAGATTTACCCATCAGTTTGACAATTATAAAAATGAGGATACCCGCTGTCATAAATCGCATGGAAGCCAGCATAAAGGGAGGCAATTCAGATACCGCAATTTTATTCAGCAAATAGGTAGAACCCCAGATGACATAAATAGAAAAGAAGGCGAGTATAATTAAGATCGTATTTTTTGAATTGCTCATGGGTTATTTTACTGGTCTTGTAATGGAAAAAGGAATCTACAAAAATAAGAAAAGAGGCATCGTAACGCCTCTGATAATCTTGTTATTTTGCTCAAGGATATTTAGCCCTTTAAAGAGGCCATATCAATCACAAATCGGTATTTGACATCGGAATCAATGACACGCTCATAGGCTTTATTGATATCAAACATATCAATGAGTTCAATATCTGAAACGATATTATGTTCGCCACAGAAATCCAACATTTCTTGAGTTTCTTTGATGCCACCAATCAAGGAGCCAGCAATGCGCTTGCGTCCACCAATGAGGCCGCCACCATGAAATGGTTTTAGTGGCTCAACAGCGCCTACAAGCACCATGGTCGCATCACGTTTTAACAACGCAATATACGGATCCATCTCATGCCCTACCGGAATGGTATTTAAGATAAAATCAAAACTGTTTTTATGCTTTTTCATGTCGTCTTCATTTTTTGAAATCAGGACTTCATGCGCACCAAGAGCTTTCGCATCTTGAGCTTTATCTGGCGAGGTGGTAATCATGACCACGTGTGCACCGAGGGCATGCGCAAACTTCACACCCATATGCCCAAGACCACCCAAGCCAATAACACCTACCTTGTCTCCTTTTTTAACCTTCCAATGACGTAAAGGCGACCACGTGGTAATTCCTGCGCACAACAAAGGCGCTGCCCCTTTTGGATCAATATTTTTAGGAATGCTTAAAACAAATTCTTTGTTAACCACTATAGATGTCGAATATCCGCCAAAGGTATGTCCGCCCAAATGCTTATCCTTCCCATTATAAGTGCCCACCATGCCTTTTTCGCAAAACTGTTCCAAATCTTCTTTACATGATGCACATTCCTGGCAAGAATCGACCATGCAGCCAACCCCTACCAAATCGCCATTTTTAAACTTCTTCACATTTTTCCCAACTTCGATCACGTGACCAACAATTTCATGTCCTGGCACCACGGGATATTTTGAGTTTTTCCAATCATTTCTGACTGTGTGAATATCACTGTGGCAAACGCCGCAATAGGTAATATCAATTTTGACATCATCATCGCCACAAGCTCTGCGCTCAATGCTTATGGGTTTCAAATGTGCTTTGGCATCTTCCGCGCCATAGGCTTTTATAGTTGTACTCATAAATTTTTTGTTTTTATATTCGTTGTTTGAAATGAGAAAAAAGAATTAAGAATTAAGAAGAAATTTAAAATTTTGAATCGACTGCACAATGAACATCGGCTGATTTCAATGATTTATTTTAATTCTATGAACGTCATTCAACGCTGGCTTTCATAACAGAATACTAAGAACCCTTATATCATCAAAAGGCTATCCGTCATAGGAATCAGTCCGAGTGAGAACTTCAAAAATCAAAAATCATCAATCGTTAATCTTAAATGCTTCTAAACTTCCTTATTAAACAAACCTGATATTGTGCAGCAAGTTTACCTCTATGTTCTATTCTCTAAGTTCTATTTTCTTATTTTAACTCTCAAAAGTTGTGGTCAATGAAATATCCGCATTCAATAATTTTGATACCGGACAATTTTCTTTTGCTTTAGTAGCAATGTCTTTAAATTTACTCTCACTCATTCCAGGCACCTTTCCTTTTAGCACTAATTCAATTTTCGGAATGCTGCCATCCTCGAAATAGACTTTCGCGGTAGTATCTAGGCTTTGTGCAGTAAATCCTTCTTCAACTAAAAAGAAACTTAACTGCATGGTAAAACATCCGGCATGTGCGGCTCCAATTAATTCTTCAGGATTTGTTCCAACGGCATCCTCAAAACGTGTTTTATAAGCGTAAGGCGAGTTTTTTAATACGCCACTTTCTGTCGTTAATGCACCTTTCCCGTCTTTCCCGCCACCTTCCCAGTGGGCTTTTGCTGTTCTATCAAATTTCATAATTATCAATTTTAGTATTAATTGTTCTTTTAAACTTTTGAAGTGCTGGAACTATTCCAACATCACCATTTGAATTCTGTTATATGTTTGGATTGTAATTTTAAGTTATTGTTTCATAAGTCGTATATCCCTCTTTTCCTAAGGTATAAAACGTGTCGGCATCCCATTTTGAAATGGGTATGTGCTCTCTAAAACGGCCTACCAAGTCTGGATTGGAAATATAAAGTTTAGCGAAAGAAACCAAATCGGCATAACCATCCGCAATGATCTTGTTACCTGAATCTTCATTAAATCCGCCATTGATCATCAAGGTGCCCTTGTATTTTGGACGATAGCGTTTTGCTATGTGTGGCTCGGCAAACGCTACTTTGGAAACATCATTAAATGGTTCAGATAAATGAATATAAGCCAAATCATAGTCATTACTTAGTTTTTCTATGATATAATCAAATGTCGGAATCGTATCTTTATCTAAGGTCATTCCATAAAGATTGTGGAGCGACGGATTAAAACGTGCCCCAATTCTGTTCTGCGGAATAACTTGTTTAATGGCTTCTAAAGTGTCGAAGAACAAACGCGCTCTATTTTCAATGCTACCACCATAATGATCTTTTCGATGATTGCTGGTGCCATTAAAAAACTGATGAAACAAGTAGCCGTTGGAAGAATGAATTTCAACGCCATCAAATCCAGCTTCCACAGCGTTTTTAGCAGCCTTCTGAAAATCGGCAATCGTCATTTTAATATCCTCCAAGGTCATTTCTTTTGGTGTTACTGTGTCTTTAAACCCCTCAGGAGTGAATGATTTTGCATTCGGATTTATAGCCGAAGGCGCCACAGGTAAATCGCCATTATGAAAATCAGGATGTGATATACGTCCTACATGCCAGAGTTGGATAAAAATCCTCCCGCCAGCATCATGCACTGATTTTGTCACTTTTCCCCAACCTTTTACTTGCTCCTGAGAATAGATGCCTGGCGTATGGATATAACCAACGGCCTGTTTTGAAACCTGCGAGCCTTCGGTAATGATTAATCCTGCAGTGGCTCTTTGAGTGTAGTAAAGCACATGGAGATCTTCTGTTGGTGCACGCGCCACGTTCCCAGCACGACTCCGTGTCATTGGCGCCATGACTATCCTGTTGGGTAAGTGCAGATCGCCCATGGTATACGGTTGTAATAAAGCTTGTTTTGACATATGCTCAGGTGTTAAGGAGAAAGGTTTAACTAGCGGACTAAAATTCAGAATCCAGCCATTGCCATCCGTGAAATTTCAGTATTTGCAAAGCGGCGTGAGTTTCAAAATTAGAGGAATAAATAATTGAAAGTTACTTCTTCCCAATTTAATATGAACCCATTTAAATAAATAGTGGTCCTTGCTAGGAAATGCCTTTTCTTATTTGAATTAACATTTATTTCAAACAGGTCAAGAGCGGAATCTAATTGAAAGTAATTTTGATTTAATAATTCGGATATTGATGATAAGGCTTTGAATGTTAATTTAAGAGACTGATCATTAGGTCAAAGTAACTTTTGTTCGACTAAAAACATGGTCTCACAAACAACTTTCAAATGTTAAAATAATCTAAAAACTCAAGTAACAAGAGTCTAGATCCGCGTTATAAGCGTAAGTATGTTAAACCAATAATCTAATATTATGAAAAAAATTTCAATTGTAATCGTTACCGCTATACTCATTACATCATGTGTATCAAAAAAGAAATATGTTGCTTTAGAGCACGAAAACGGTCAAATTAAAAGTGAACTTACCAAAACAAGAGTTGAAAAAGAAGACCTTGAAAATAAGTTTGCAGCCATTCAATCGAGAGTTGATAGCTACAATCAAAAAATCAATTCTCTTACCAAAGAAAATGACGCCATGTTGGTCAACGTTGACAATATTGCAGTGATTTCTAACGATACTAAAAAAGCAATGCGTAAAACCTTGCAAAATGTTGATCAATCAAAACTTGCTGAAGCTAAGACTTTAAAGGATTCAATGAATCTTGCATTGTCTTATAACCTAACCAAGTCCTTGGACAACAGCAATCTTAACGAAAATGATGACATTTCAATTGACATCAATGAAACTGTGGTTATGATCTCAATTTCTGACAAAATGTTGTTCAACACTGCTAGTTATAAAGTAAGCCCGAAAGCGAATGACATTTTAAAGAAATTGGCCGATGTGATCAATTCTGAGCCAAGTGTTGAAGTTATGGTAGAAGGTCATACAGATTCTAGAAGCATCAGTACAAGTAAAATTGCAGATAACTGGGATTTAAGCGTCATGCGTGCGACTTCAGTAGTTAGAAAATTACAAAAAGATTACGGCGTTGCTCCTGAAAAAATGATTGCTTCAGGTAGAAGCTCTTACAAGCCTCTTGCTGAAAACGATAACAATGAAAACAGAGCAAAAAACAGAAGAACACGTATCGTGATCCTTCCAAACTTAGATAAATTCTTTGCATTAATGGATTCAAACCAATAGCATTTGAATTTAATTAATTAATCCGAAAAAGGACTGTTAGAAATAACGGTCTTTTTCTATTTTAAATGCTTTTTGCATATAAAAAAAAACTAATTTCGTTTCACATAATCTATCGAAAACCATCGTGAAAAAGCACAGCAGCTTACCTAAAAACTTCTTATTTATTTCCCGTTGGGGAGAAATTCTTGACCTAGCCTACGCGATAAAAAACGAAGGCAATGATGTTAAATTATATATAGCGGACAAGGACTCGAAAGAGATTGGCGATGGCTTTGTACAAAAAGTCAAAGATTGGAAAAAACATATCGATTGGGCTGATATTCTTATTTTCGATTACACGGGTTATGGTGAAGAGTGTGAGCAATTAAGAGCCGCAGGCAAAATTGTATTTGGAGGAAGCACCTATACCGACCTTCTTGAATTGGATCGAAATTTCGGTCAGAACGAGCTCAAAAAACATAAAATAAAGACCTTACCTTTTAAAGAGTTTTTGAGCTTCCAGGATGCCATTACGTATGTGGAAAAAAATCCAGACGCCTATGTCATTAAACCTTGTGGGGAAACGCAAGAACTCAAGCAACTCTTGTTTGTAGGAAGTGATGATGAAGGCTTGGATGTTATTCGTGTGTTAAAGGCTTATGACAAATCATGGGGCGATGATTTCGGCAATTTTCAATTGCAGAAAAAAGTGAAAGGTGTTGAAATTTCAGTCTCTGCATTTTTTAATGGAAAGGAATTTTTAAAACCCATCAATGTCACGTTCGAACATAAAAAATTATTCCCAAAGGAATTAGGCGTATCTACTGGCGAAATGGGCTCCAGTATGTTTTGGGTCAATCGATCCCCCATTTTTGATGCTACTTTGAAAAAATTTGAGCAAACCTTGATTAAGCACAATTTCCTGGGCCATATTGATATCAATTGTATTGTCAATGGCAACGGGATTTATCCCTTGGAGTTTACCTCGCGTTTTGGCTATCCCCAAGTTTTTATTCAGCGCGCTGGTATTACAGAACCAATTGGCGAAATGCTGTACAAAGTGGCTTCTGGCCAAACCTTTGATATCAGCACAAAAAAGGGTTTTCAAGTAGGCGCTTTTATTGTCGTCCCTCCGTTTCCTTATGAAGACAAAAAGACCTTTGAATTATTTTCAAAAGATGCCGTCGTAGTCTTTAAGAAAGATATGAAAGAAGGTATCCATCCCATGCATCTCAAAAAAGTGAATGACGAATGGTTGATTACCGGAAATATAGGCATCGCACTTTTGGTTACAGGAACGGGAATTACCATGAAAGATGCGCAAAAAATGATGAACAATAGAATAGGTAGTGTCATTGTGAACAATTGTTATTACAGAACTGATATTGGCGACAGATGGCTTGAGGATTCAGACCGCTTATGGTCTTGGGGATTATTATAACCATTTATGGAAGACTTTATTTTCAGAGAATTAACCGATGATCCACAGGCCTTTTTTGAGATGCTTCCTCAGGATTGGCAGGATGAGATTGTACCTTTTTGGGACGATTATAAAGCTGAATCTAAAATTTATATCCTTGAAAAACATTTAGCCATTATTGGTGGTGGTATCGTTTTTTACAAGTCGCCTCCTCATTTTGAGTATTTTGAAAGCGAAGCCAGCTCCTTTTTCAATAAGGGCTATTTGTATCTAGGATTTATTTGGATTACAGAAGACCAGCGCAATAAGAACTTAGGAAGTGTTTGGCTGCAGCAACTCAAAGCACAAAATCCTAATCAAAAATATTTCTTGCTGACTGAAGAGGATTATCTCCAACATTTTTACGAGAAAAACGACTTTTATCGTATCAAACAAGTTCAAAATCAAGAGCATCAAGAATGGTTGTACTTAACCAAAAGCCATCCCGACTAAAGTAATCCTGATTTTAAATCGTATGCTTTCTAAACTTATAAAAAATCAAGATTGCTTTTACTCGGCACTACATTTCATAAGTTTTTCAAGCAAGAGCTTTCCTTTAAAAATTTCGATAAAAATTCGTTAATATAGGATATCATGGGTATTTTTGCATAAAAATTTAGAATTCATGTTTACTCTATTAAGAAGTTTCAAAGCTGTTGCCATTTTAGAAGGCATTTCCTACTTGGTCCTGTTTGCCAACATGTTATTTATCAAACCTTTCAATCCAGAAGTTTACCAAACCCTACTTTACCCAATTGGTATGAGCCACGGTTTACTATTTATAGCCTACGTGCTCCTAGCGTTACTGGTCGGATCCAAATTAAAATGGTCGTTTAAAACTCTAGGTATTGTGTTGTTGGCGTCGTTGCTTCCTTTTGCTACATTTTTTATTGAGAAGAGATATTTAAGCACCACAGCATAAGGTCTGAATACGGCACTACTTTCAAGATTGCTTTGTCAAGTTAGGTCTTTCTGAGCCCTGGGCAATATTCTTGAATATGCTGGTGCTGTTTTTCATTTTGTATGTCAATTTGTTGTTTCATATGCCATTGCTCGAAA
The DNA here is from genome assembly GCF_039916245.1 of Gelidibacter sp. Lineage (GTDB taxonomy): Bacteria > Bacteroidota > Bacteroidia > Flavobacteriales > Flavobacteriaceae > Gelidibacter. The sequence continues at coordinate 368 of NZ_JBDSLS010000141.1, read as the reverse complement.
AGTATTAGGGCGACTGTTCAATAGATTTTCATCAATCACAAAACATAATTTGTCGATTTTTTAATCGCTCATAACACCGCTTCGGAACATCGCCCATTTGGTTCCTTTATTACTGAGCATTACGTTGTTTCGATTTGGTCTTATAAAAAGATCCATATTTATCAGTTCAAAAAGTATCCATTATCTTACGCATGATAAGATTGAAAATTTAAAAAAAATCCAAACCAAAACTACCTATCTCGAGGGTAAACAACAAGAACCAAAGCTTATAATACGGCTAACAATATTGATAAAAGGATCTTGATAATCGGACGTAACCTGACTAACTTAGGTGTTTTTAGAAAGTATATCCAAACTTATATTGGGGG
>NZ_JBDSLS010000140.1:0-5725 GCF_039916245.1 Gelidibacter sp. | reverse complement strand
CTCGTTAATCCTCCGATAATCACGGTTGCCAATGGCCGCTGAACATCCGATCCAATGCCACTGGAAATCGCAGCCGGAACTAATCCGAAGATTGCCAAAATAAGAATGGTCAATACCGCGCGCAACTGTTCTTTTGAGGTTGCCATAACCAAGGCTTTGGTTAACGGCTCTTTGGCCGAGGCTCTATTTAATGCAGACACCAATAACACCGCTGCCATCACTGAGATCCCGAAAATAGATACAAATCCAACTCCTGCAGAAACGTTAAAGTAATAACCTCTGAGCATTAATGCGATGATACCTCCGGCTAAAGCAAACAGAACACAACTGGTTGTGATGAGCGTATCCCTAAAGTTTTTAAACAACATAAACAGGACAACGATAACCATGATTAAGGTCAGCGGGATAGTAAATGCCAACTGCTTTCCTGCACGGGCTAGATTTTCATATTGTCCACCAAATACCAATTCGTAGCCTTTTGGAATTTCAACTTGGGCGTCGATTTTAGCTTGCAGTTCTCTCACATAACCACCTTGATCTCGGCCTTCAATGTTGGCACGAACGGTAACCATACGTTTATTGTTCAAACGGTAAATGTTAGTTTGTCCTTCAACGTAGCCAATATCCGCCAGTTGATCCATCGGCACTAAAGCGCCCGTTGCAGAAGGAATCATCAAGTTTTTGAGGTCGTTCATATTCTCACGGAATTGGGGTAGATAACGCACCACAATATCATAACGTTTGGCGCCATCATATAACACCGAGATTTCTTTTCCGCCAATTGCCGCTTCGATCATATCTTGAACATCGGCAACGTTGATGCCATAACGCGCCGCTTGCTCACGATTGATATTAATGGCCAATTGATCTTGCGTGTTTTCTTGTTCAATATTCACACCTTCGCTTCCGTCCATGGTTTGCATAATCTGCGAAATGACTTCTGCTTTTTCGCGCATCATAATCAAATCATCGCCAACGATAGATACCGCTAAATCGGCAGCACTTCCCGTTACAATCTCCATCACTTGGTCAATAATCGGTTGGCCAGACGTAAAGGTGACTCCTGGGAATTCATCCTCCAAATCGGTACGCATTTTTTGAACCAATTCGCTTTTTGAAAGTGTACCACTCCATTCGGCGTAATCTTTTAATCCGACTAAAATTTCGTTTCTATTTGCCGGGAATGGATCGGTGCCATCATCATTGCGTCCGGTTTGTGTAATCACATACGAAACCTGTGGATATTTTGAAATGACCTCGCGGATTTTAGGCGCGTATTTCGCGTTCTCCGTAATCGTTATTCCAGCCGGGAAATTTCCTTGTAAGAAAATTGAGCCCTCATCCAATTCTGGTAAAAATTCAGAACCTAATTTAGTTCCAAACGCAATCAGAATAAATACAATCGCAAATCCAATAGCCACTGTTTTTTTGTAGTGCGTTGTAAAAATATTTAAAGCTTTCACGTACTGATTCTCTAAAAATGTCAGTATAGGATTTTTAGGGTCTTTAAACTTTTTGTCGGGCTGAGACATGGTTTTACTGTAGACATACGAAATGATTACGGGGACAAATGTCAGTGCTGCCACCATCGATCCCAAAACGGCAAAGGATAGCGTTAAGGCCATTGGCGAGAATAATTTGCCTTCAACACGCGTCATCAATAGGATCGGCATATAGGCCAAGATGATAATCGTTACGGAGAAAAAGATTTCACGACCCACTTCCTGAGCCGCTGATAAGGTAATGCTCACAATGCCTTCTTGTCGTTGTTCTCGCGTGGCGGTTCGATATTTCCGGATGAGATGTTCGGTCATGATCACGGCGCCGTCTACGATAATTCCGAAGTCAATCGCGCCCAACGACAATAAGTTGGCCGGAATCCCTGTAAATCGCATGATAATAAACGCAAATAACAACGAAAACGGAATGGTTAAAGCCACTACCAACGCACTTCGCACACTTCCTAAGAAGAAAATCAGGATGATAATGACAATACTAACGCCTTCAAAAAGTGTTTTTCCAACGGTACTTAAGGAGTGGTCAATTAAAAAACCACGGTCATAAAGTGTACGGATGGTTACATCGTCAGGGAGTTCGTGCTCTTGCAAATCGGCGATGCGCTGCTTGAGTTCCACCAGAACTTCACTTGGGTTTTCAAATTTCCGAAGTAAAATAATACCTTCAACACCATTGTTCACTTCAATATTTTCATCCGGAACAGAATAGCCCAAAACACCACTTGGCGGCGGCGGAGCAATTTCGACACTCGCAACATCACTGATAAAAATCGGAACCCCTTTAATCGTCTTTAGGACGATATTCTCAATGTCTTTTTCATTTTTGATGGCGCCCAAGCCATGAACGGCAAAACCTTGCCCACCGCGTTCCATGATGTTTCCACCTGTGTTATGGTTGTTTGCAACGACCGCATCTTCCACTTCTGAAAAACTCAAATCGTATTTACGGAGCTTATCGGGATCGATTAGAATGTGGAACTGTTTTAACGGACCGCCAAAGGTTGTGATATCAGCAACACCATTGGTTTGTAACAAATAAGGTTCGATGACCCAGTCCTGTAAATCTCTTAATTCGGTAGGCGAATAGCTTGGCGGTGCTTCCACCACATATCTGAAAATTTCTCCTACAGCAGTGGAAAGTGGCGCTAATTCAGAGATGACACCTTCAGGTAGCTCAGCACTGGCGAGGCGTTCCATAACTTGCTGACGCGCAAAATAATCGTCCGTATCATCCTTAAAGGTTAGTTGTACGACCGATAATCCAAAGATGGTTCGGCTTCTGCGGTCGATAACATTGGGCACGTCTTGCAATACACGTTCCAGCGGAATGGTCACTTGCTGTTCGACTTCTTCGGCAGCACGACCTTGATATTGGGCCACAACAATCACGTTGGTGTCGGCAATATCGGGATAAGCTTCTATTTTAAGTTCCGTGAAACAATAATAACCGATCCCCATAATGATCAAGCTTAAGGCGACGACCAACGGACGGTTTTTATGTGAGAATATGAGGAGATTTTTAATCACAGGAATTATGATTTATAAATTATAAGTGCTTTAAGCACATTTGATTTTAAATGAGATGACCAAACAAATTGCTAGTTTTTACCAGAGATTGACAGCGTGCGTGACGATGAATCCGCCGCGATATTGTGTTCTTAAAACACTTAAGGCTGCTTTTACTTTTTCTTCGGTATCGATAAACGTGATGTACATGGAGGCTTCATCAAATGAGAATAATTGCGACGGTTGTTTCAGACGGTTATGTCTGCCAAAACCTGAATACCCCATGACTGAAGTGGCACCGGCGATCCCTTTTTCAATGAGTAATTTCATGATAAACTCGTGTAAAGGTCGGACACCTTTGAGTTCGTCTTTATCGATGAATAGTTGTGCTTGTAACATTTCTTAATTTTTTTTTAATATCCGAATGATAAACCTTTGAGTTGTAAAACGCCTTCAATCGCGACTTCATCAGCGCTGGAAATACCGTCAAAAACGATAATTCGATCACCAATTTGTTGACCAATGTTGACTTGTTTACGTTCAAATTCATTTTCGGAAGTTTTAATAAATACATAGTGTTTGCCTTGCACTGTAACCAATGCGTTTTTGTTGACGCTTACATTATGATCGTCACTTAAATCGAAAGTGACCTTGGCGAACATGCCTGATTTCAGTTTTTTTGATGAATTGTTAACCAGGATTCGTGCTTTGATCATCCGTGTGCTATGATCGACAATAGCGGCGATAGCGTCCACTTTACCAGTGAATTCAGTGTTTGGAAACGCGTTGAATTTGATGTCACAGGTACTGCCTTCTTCAATATTTCCAATTTGGTTTTCGGGAATATCACAGATTAAAAATGCCGTTCCGGCTTTTGCTTTTCGCAAGACATCTGGCGTAAACCCTTCAGAAATTAATTTAGATTCGTGTTCAATCAATGCCGCTTTTTCATTGGCAAGTCCACTTTGTTCCATGGATAAAGCACTTTCGGCATCCATCAAATCTTGACCGGTAGCGACGCCATGGGATTTCAAATCTTTGGTGCGCTCCAATGCTTGTCGACGTTGTTTTAAATTGATGTTCGAAATTTGATTGATGCTAATTTGCAATTGCGTCAATTGGGTGTAATGGCTTGCTAAATCTGGATTTTCAAACAAAATTAAATTCTGACTAGCGCCTTCTCGAGAAGCGACCACGGTAGCTGCGATAGTGGCAGGCGCCGTAAATTTTGCAGAAAGCGTATCGTTATTTAGAGTTTCTGTTTTGAAAAAATCCAAATGTCCAGCATCTGGAAATTGAATGTTTAAGCCGTCTTGGCTAACGATAGGCGAGGGCCTTTGAATTTGGTCGGTTTTAGTTTCGCTGCCACATGACGACAGTAAAAATAAAAGAAAACCTGTAAAAATTGCGTGCTTCATTATTGTGCTAATTGATTGATTAAACCTGCTGCGTAAAGCAGTTGGATATGGCTTTGACGGTAGTGCTCCAAAGCTTCGTTATACTGTTGTTGCGTTTCTAGCCAGCTACTTTGTGCTTCCAAGAAGTCGATAATGCTGGTGCCACCTCTGAGGTAAGCATATTGCACATTATCTAAAATCGTTTGTGATTGTTCCAATAGCGATTTGTAAGAGGCTATGTTTTCCAACTGAATTTGATGCCTGTCATAAGCCGTTGCAATTTCCGTTTGCAGTTGCGTTTGTAAGGTGTAAAGTTGCTGTTCTGCCTGATCCCTTTGGATATGTGATTTTTTGATTTCGCCTTGATTGCGGTCAAAAAAAGGTAAATCGATAGAAGCTGAGAAACCGAAATGCGGAATTTTATGTTGCGCATTATAGATGACGCCAATTTCAGGTTGCGGATAGGATAGGCTTTTTTGGAGTTTGATATTGCTCTCTGAAACATCAATATATGATTTTGCCGTTTGAATATCGCTTCTGGAGGCTATGGATTGTTCGTGCAATTCTTCTAAAGTCATCAAGGCATACCTTCCGAAATCTTCAGTCGTATCAATTTCAATAGGATCTTGAACGCCCATTAAAAACTGAAGTTCTTTCTTTCGGTTTAAAAGTTCTTGACGTTCTGTGGCGAATTGTAGAGCGTATTGTTTGGCTAATAATTCCGTTCTGAATACGTCGGTTTGCGTTATGACTTGGTTTTTGTAGCGATGCTGATTGGTAATGACCAAGCTGTCCATATTGTTTTTGGCAAATTGAATTAGTTCCAACTGCTTTTGTGCCGTCCATACTTCGTTCCACTTTTCGGCAACTTGAAACAGGATTTCTCGCTCTATTTCTGTGTATTCTTTTTCAGATAATTCCGCACTTTTCAGAGCAACGTCAATTTTATTTTGACGCTGACCCATAATTTGGAACTCCTTTGATAATTGCCAAAGCACTTCACGGTTTTCGGGATTGCTCCAGCCGGTGCCATCAAATTCTGAAGATTTCGCAATCTGAATGTTTTCATTGCTCAATACCAAGTTGGGACGCAATTTTGCGCTTAAGATGTCGCTTTCGGCAATCGCTATATTGAAATGCTCAGATTTCAAAATCGGATTGTTGAGTTTTGCCGTTTTTAGGATGCGCTCTAGCGTGAATTCTGTTTGAGCGTTTACCGGTAGATAAAACGCGATGGATACCGCTAAATAGATTAGTGTTTTAAAAATAAACCTCATTCTGTTTTTTAAGTAAATTCTTGTACAG
>NZ_JBDSLS010000139.1:0-4679 GCF_039916245.1 Gelidibacter sp. | reverse complement strand
ATAGGACTTGGCGATGACTTTTTATTGAGTCTGTCAATCAGCAACTTTACCGCAGCTTGGCCAATCTCAAAAGTATGTTGGGAAATTGTAGACAATTTAGGATCTGTAAACGCTAATACATTATCGTCAGAAAACCCAATGATCGATAGATTTTCAGGTACCTGATATCCTTTTTTAAGAGCTTTATGCAGTGCCACAACACCAGAGGTGTTATCAATAGATAAAATGCCATCCACTTTTTTGTTGGCAGCAAATAGCGTGTCGATGACGGCTTCCAAATCATCATCCTTAGTTACAGAGATAACCACAGGCTCTTCGGTATAGTTTGAAGCTTCTGACAAGGCTTTGAGATACCCGTTGGTTCTTAATTTTCCAACGCTTAATTCTTCAATTTCACTAATGAGCACGATGTACTGTCGTCCTTCATCCAACAAATGTTTGGTCGCTTCATAAGCCGCTCCAAAATCATCGATAATGACCTTATCACATTCGATATCATCGGCAACTCTATCAAATAAAACCACTGGAATGTTCTGCTTCAACAGTACCGCAATATGTTCGGTTTTGTTTTTGACTTGGGTTTCTTCTGCCAAGGACATAATAAAACCATCCACACTCCCATTGGATAATAATTGAAGGCTATTCTTTTCTTTGGATAGCATTTCACTGGAAACACAAGTGATAATATTATACCCCTGTTTTGAAGCTTCCGTCTCGATGGCATAAAGGGCCTTGGCAAAAAAATGATTGAGAATGCTAGGTATAATAACACCCAAAGTTTTTGTTTTGTTGCTTTTAAGGCTCAATGCCATTCTATTGGGACGGTAATTGAGATGTTTGGCCAACTCCTGAACGCGTTGAATGGTATCTTTACTGATTTCTTCGCTATTGTGCAATGCTTTAGAAACTGTTGATACAGAAACGTTTAATTGTTCGGCTAGTTGTTTAAGTGTTACCATTGATCATTGAAATTAAAAAAAAGAGTGACTTGATAAAAGTACACTCTTTATTTATCATACAATGTGGTTAGGTAATTTTTTAACAGCTCTGGGTGTCACCTCATTTTTTTCTTTAGAAATGTTAAACCCCATCATTTTTTAGGTTTATAAATTTTCACGTAATCGATAAGAAACTCTTGAGGAAAAATAGAATCGTCCACTTGCGGCCCACCAAAATTGCCGCCGACCGCAAAGTTAAGGAGGAGATAAAAAGGTTGATCAAAAGGCCAAGTCTCTTCATTTTTGAGCTCTGGAGAAAACGTATACACCAAAACCTCATCAATATAAAATTTTATAAAATCCTTGGTCCAATCTGCTTTATAGACATGAAAGCCCTCTTCAATAGAGGGAATCGTTGTGATTTTGGTGTTTTTGGATTCGCCATAACTATCCGATGTATGAAGGGTGGTATGGATTTCGTGCGGATTTTTACCGACATATTCCATAATGTCAATTTCGCCAGCTTTAGGCCATCCTACTTCTGAAATATTAGTTCCCAAAATCCAAATGGCAGGCCAAACGCCTTGACCTGTTGGTAATTTTGCGCGAACCTCAACCGTACCGTATTTAAATTCTATTTTATTTTTGGTATTGATTTTTCCTGAGGTATAATTCTTTCCATTAAAAGCTGCTGTTAATACCAAATTCCCATCTTTTATAGCCACATTATCCTTAGTATAAATCTGTCTTTCATTATTTCCCCAGCCACACAAATCTGGACAACCATTGCCCAATTCATAATTCCAGACGGTTTCATCCAATCGATTGCCACTGAAATGCTCTTCAAGGATCAGCTCTTGCGAATTGGAAGAGGTAAACACTAAAAAACAACTGAAGCAAAAAACTCTTAATGTATTCATGGGATTTCAAATTGAGCGGTTAAGGTAGCATCGGAACTTCCGCCGACAAAAACACTGAAGGTTCCCGGTTCAACATTGAATTTCCCATCGTTGTCATAAAAGCCCAATTCAGCTTCAGATAATTTAAAAGTGACGATTTTGCTTTCCTTCGGATTCAACTCCACCATTTCAAAACCTTTTAATTCTTTTACAGGTCGTGTGACGCTCGCAAATTCATCACGCAAATATAGCTGCACGACTTCTTTACCTTTAACTTTCCCTGTATTGGTCAATTTTACTGACACCTCAACGGTGTGGTTAGAAATGGTATTTACTTTTAGGTCAGTGTACGAAAACGAGGTATAGCTCAAACCATACCCAAAAGGATACAGTGGTGTATTGCTAACATCGGAATAATGCGACCAAAACACAGAGCCTGGCTCTTGCAAAGTTGGTCGCCCGGTACTTTTATGATTGTAATAAATGGGTACTTGACCTACATTCCGTGGAAACGTCATGGGCAATTTCCCACTCGGATTATAATCGCCATAAAGCACTTGCGCAATGGCATGACCACTTTGAGTGCCCAATTGCCAGGCTTCTACAATGGCGGGAATATGTTCATGGGCCCAATCAATGGTTAACGGTCTGCCATTATTAAGCACCAATACAATGTTTTTATTTGCTTTATAAATGGCTTCCAGCAATTCCTGTTGCACTCCCGGCAATCCAATTTCTGAACGGCTGCGACCTTCTCCAGAATGCAAACCGTGTTCGCCTAAAACCATGACCACCACGTCTGCTTTTTTTGCCGCTGCTATGGCTGAAGCAAATCCACTTTTGTCCGTAACGTTAATCGTCAGTTCTTTAGGAAAAACAGTTTCGCCTGTCACCACATTGGCACCTTTTTCATAAGTTATGGTGTTTCCTTTATAGGCTTTCATTCCTTCCAAGACAGAAACTGCCGTCCCATCATCGGCGGCAATACGCCAACTGCCTAAGGGACTTGTTTTGTCATTTGCCAAGGCGCCTATGATGGCAATTTTCTGCCCTTGTTTTTTTAATGGCAACAGATTGTTTTCATTCTTTAAAAGCACGATCGATTTTTTGGCGACGTCCAATACCGCATCCATAATTGTCTTGCTACCGATGACTTCCTTTTCGACCGTTTCATTGCAATATTTATACGGATCATCAAAAAGGCCAAGTTCAAATTTCACTCTTAAAATTCGTTTTACGGCATCGTCAATCAGGCGTTCATCAACCTTGCCATCTTTGACAAGACTCGCTAATTCATTCACATAAGCATAGGATTCCATATCCATATCAGCGCCAGCATTTATGGCTATTTCTGCAGCATTACGACGATCTTTTGCATATCTATGGGTAATCATTTCATTAATTGAACCCCAATCGGTAACCATAAAGCCTTGAAAGTTCCAATCGCCCTTTAAAATGTCCCGTTGTAAAAAAGCACTTCCGGTTGCCGGAATACCATTGAGTTCATTGAATGCATTCATAAAGGTTCTGACGCCGGCATCTTGAGCTGCCTTAAATGGTGGCAACAATACATTGTACAAAGTCGAGGTTCCAACATCTACCGTATTGTAATCTCTTCCAGCTTCAGCAAAACCGTAGCCGACAAAATGTTTTGCGCAGGCTGCAATGGTATTCGCCAAAGACAAATCGTCTCCTTGAAAGCCTTCCACACGCGCTTTAGCAATCAACGAAGCCAAATACGGATCTTCTCCTGCGCCTTCCATAACACGTCCCCAACGGGCATCTCGTGAAATATCGACCATGGGTGCAAAAGTCCAGTTGATCCCTGATGCTGAGGCTTCTTCTGCTGCAACTCGCGCGGATAGCTTTATCGCTTCCAAATCCCAACTAGCAGCTTCTGCCAACGGAATGGGGCTGATGGTTTTATAACCATGAATGACATCAAAACCTATAATCAGCGGAATGCCCAAACGCGTTTCTTCAACCGCTATTTTTTGCACCTGTCTAACTTCCTTAACCCCTCTTACATTGAGCATGGAACCTACCCAACCTTTTTTGAGATGTTCGTACTTATTGGCGGCATCGCCATGAGCTGGCGCAGGACCTGTAACGTCCCAAAAGCCGTTGTACTGGTTCATTTGTCCAATCTTTTCTTCCAAGGTCATTTTCGCCAAAAGCGCATTCACTTTCAACGCAATAGAATCTACTTCCTTAGTGAAAACTGTGTTCTGGTCGCTACTGTTAGCGTTGGCTTCTCCAAAAGAAACCAACACTGTCAGCAGACTGCTACTAATCATTATAATTAAAAAGTTCTTCATTTTTATTGGTATACTTTTACATAATCAATTTCTAATGTCGATGCCGTAAAATTAGGATCGATTGCTCCACCAAAATTTCCGCCCATTGCCACATTCAGAATCAAAAAGAAATCTGCATTGAATGGTGTGTCAGCGGTATTTGGAAACTTATGATACACTTGATTGTCAACTAAAAATGTAATGAAATCTGGCGTCCATTCTACACTGTAGTTATGGAATTCAGTTGATGCGGTAGGAACAGTTGTACGTTTTCCAACGCCGTTACCACCGGAATTCCCAGGATAATGTAAGGTAGAATGAATGGTGTTTTGGTCATTCCCGACATGCTCCATGATATCAATTTCGCCACAAGTAGGCCATGAGACCGTGGTGTAATTTTGTCCTAACATCCAAATGGCTGGCCAAGTACCTCCTCCAGAAGGAAGCTTCGCCCTGACTTCTACTCTACCGTAGGTAAATGCAAATATGCCATCCGTTTTTATTCTTGAAGAGGTGTATCCTCCATTTTCAGCCTTAGCGGTGAT
>NZ_JBDSLS010000138.1:0-18342 GCF_039916245.1 Gelidibacter sp. | reverse complement strand
AAATACCGTTACAAACATTGGGCAGGCGTTTATAAGGAAAAGGGTCAATATATCAATGTGAATAGAGGTTTTGGTTATTTGGGCTATCCTGGTCGTGTGGGTATTTGGCCAGAAATAACCGTGATTGAACTTAAAAAGGGTTCTGAGAAAATCATAACCTAAAGCTCGGGATGCAAGTGGATAAGCTATTTGCGTATGTTATAGGATAATAAAAAAATAATAAGTAGGTTTGTAATAACCCATTTGATCTAAACATTAAAATGTATGTCAAAATTTGGAGAAATCATAGATGTCGATATTCCCGTTTTGTTGGACTTTTTCACAGAATGGAATGAACAATCTACTGCAATGCATCCTGTGTTGAGAGAAGTAGCTGCTGCACTTGGTGACAAGGCAAAAGTGATCAAAATCGATGTTGATAAAAATAAAGATCTTGCCGAGGCACTTCGCGTCAAAGGTCTGCCGACGCTTATCATCTATAAAGGCGGTGAAATGAAATGGCGTCATAGCGGAGAGCAAGATGCCGATACACTTATTGGGATTCTTCAGGAGTATATTTAGGAAGAACTAAGACCGCTTCGCTGTTGGAACAGAGAATCAAGAACTAATTTGGAATGTAATCAAAGGATTGGTTTGCAATTCAAAAAGTAGCGATAGTCAAAGTCAAAAAGCAATAATTTAGACTTAAAGAGTTTTAAACTGATAACCTTCTTTGCTAAAATGCTCTAATGTTTTTGTTAGGGCATACTTCATTCTTGTAGATGCTTTTACGCTATCATGAAATACGACGATACTTCCAGCGCCTGCTTTTGAAATCACGTTGTTGGCACATTGTTCTTCAGATAAAGAGTTTTTCCAATCGAACGCTAAAACATCCCACATAATAATTTTATAACCGAGATTAATCAGCTGTTTTCCTTGACTGGACTTGATTTTTCCGTAAGGCGGACGAAAGAGCATTTGATTGTTGATTAAAGATTGGAGATTGTTGATTGCTGATTGATGACTGTCACATATCGATGATGAGTCATCTATGGGATTTGGAATTTGGGATTTGGATTTTGGATTTTCAAAATCGATGATTTCTTGAGTTTTCAAAACGTCTTCTATATAAACATCAGTATCAGTTTTCCAGCCTTTCAAATGATGAAAGGTGTGGTTGCCGACTGCATGACCGTCTTTAAGAATTTCCTTAAAAATCTGAGGATGTTTTTGAATGTTGTTGCCAATACAGAAAAACGTCGCTTTAGCGTGGTAGGATTTTAATAGGTCTAAGGTCCAGTGGGTGATTTCTGGGGTTGGACCGTCGTCAAAAGTTAAGTAAATCACTTTTTGATCATCAGGCATATTCCAAACGTATTTTGGGAATATGCCTTTGATCAGTTGAGGTGTTTTTACAGGAATAAGGTTCACAAAAAACTAGTCAAATTGAATGAGTTTATCAATGGAATCCTTTACCATATCACGTTCGTCACGCTGCGGTGCTTCACGTCGTGGTCCATCGCCCATAAAATGCTTGAACAATTGTAAGTAGTTGTTGAACTTTTCGGTTTCTTCCATCGCAAAATCCTTATCGTTATAAACCACAACAATATCTACTAAGCTTCTGTAGCGTTCAATGTCTGTTACAATTTCATCCAAATAACGCGTTTGTGTTTCTACAGGGAGTCCGCTATAATACGTTAGGTTCTCTTGGTATTTCTTGGTGACCTCTTTGTAGAGCTTTCTGGCTTTCTCTATACTGCCCAATTCATAGTAGCCGCTAATATAAGGCTCCAATAACGTGTAGTAGCCAAAATAATCAACCGGCATTTTCTCCATGGCCAAATCGGCAATTTTCTCAGCTTTTTCGGGTTGGTCCTCATTGATCAACTGCTCCATTAAACGCGCCAAGTTTCCGCGGTAGGTAATGCCGTTTTTACGAGTTTCGACATCGTGATAAATATGAGGATTACCACTGTTGCCCCAATCCCATGACATTACTTTGTTGTACATTAATTCACTATCCACACGGCCCATGTCAAAAGGATTTGCTTTGTCTACTGCAGTTCTGATCGGCACCAATTTATAAACTAGGCCATCCAATTGCAGGTAATCTTTCATCCAGATATAGTCGTCATCTCCAAAGCTTCCTCCTGTAAAATAGATAGGACGCTCCCAATTATTGTTGGCAATAATATCAAGCATCAGTAAGCGGTTTTTATATAAGGCGCTGCCTTTGATTTGAATGACAATATCGTCCACGATTTTATCGGCATCTTTTTCTTTGACGATCCCATGTTTTAAAACTGAAGCTTTATCGACCGGAATTCTGACGAATTTTGTAGGATAATAGTTTGAGTTCAACATGTTTGAAGGATAACTGCTAATGTCTCTGCCTTCTTGCTGTAAAGCGTATTTAAGTTTTGTTCGTGGATTATCACTACTGACAAAATCCATAAAATCCTTAATACTCAAAGTGTCTTTGGTGATTTCTTTTTCAACAATATAATCCCGTGTTCCGTAGCGGTATTGCGCATGCGTCAGTTGTGAAGGAATAGGGTCACTGTCATAGGCTTTACGTTTCATTTGGTCAATATACCAATCTGTTTGGAAAAGACTTGTGTTGACCACTCTTACATCGCGTCGGATGCCTTCAATTTCTTGGGCATACCACAATGGGAACGTGTCGTTGTCTCCAATAGTAAAAAGAATGGCATTGGGCGCACAGGATTCCAGGTATTTAATAGCCATGGCATGTGCTGTTTTTCTGCCCGAACGGTCATGATCGTCCCAGTTTTGCGCCGCCAATATTCCAGGGACTAAAACCAAACAGGCCAAAGTAACGGCATGCGGCAGAAATTTTGAAGCCGTGTATTTTCGAAGGGCATCAAATAGGGCATAAACACCAAAACCGATCCAAATGGCAAATACGTAAAACGAACCGACTACGGAATAATCACGCTCTCGTGGTTCAAATGGACGCACGTTCGTGTAGAACTGAATCGCTAGTCCTGTCATCAGGAAAAACACCAATAAGGTCCAAAACATTTTTTTATCCCTTCCTATCAAAAACAGGAAGCCAATCAATCCTAAAATAAGCGGCAGGAAGTAATAGGTGTTTCGTGCTTTGTTGTTTAAAACATCACTTGGCAAATTGTCTTGAGACATATTAAGATGCCAAGAGTCGATAGGGTTGATGCCGCTGATCCAATTCCCATTTAAGTCGTCATATTTTCCTTGAATGTCATTTTGACGTCCGACAAAATTCCACATAAAATAACGCCAGTACATATAACCAAACTGGTATTCAATCATATAACCAATGTTTTGGAGGAGCGACGGTTTTTCAATATCAAGGTATTGACCAAATTGTTTTAGAAATTTGTTATAATCACTATAATCCACTTGGCCTTCTCTTACGCTGGCTCTAAAACTAGCGACCATGTCCGTGACTTGCGGTTCCGATTGATATTCTCGCTTGACTTTAAAATCTAACAAACCAGTAAACATCATATAATTCTCTGCATTGTCACTGCTCCACATTCTCGGTAAAATGGCCGCTTGCTCTGAATTAAAGTTTTGTTTTGCGTTTTTATAGTCGTTGACAATCACGTATTTTCCTGCTTCAACATCCTTTTCATAGTTAGGTTTGTCATCCACATAAGGTTGGTTTTCGTCAAGACCTGTATATTGTTCTGTGAACAATGGACCATAAAACAAGTGCGTCTCAGGATATTGTTCCAGATTGTAATAAGCTAAAAGTTCGCGTGCGTCAGAAGGATCGTTTTCGTTGATCACAACATTGGCATTCGCTCTGATAGGAAGCATGAGCCAACAAGAAAATCCAATAAAAATGAACATTAAGCAAAGCACCAAAGTGTTTGCCATGTATTTTTGATGATCGCGCGTGTATTTTAATCCGAAATAGAAAGCAGCGACCACGATGATAAAGGCGATGATCGTTCCAGAGTTAAATGGCATGCCAAGACTATTCACGAAGAATATCTCTGAAGCACTAAATATTTTTAGCGCATTTGGAAGTAACAATTTAAAAATAAACAATAAGATGGCGGCAGAGATGACGTTCGCCACGATAAAATTAGTAACGGTTACCGTTTTATAATTCTTAAAGAAGTAAATCAAGCCCATTGCAGGAATGGTCAATAGTCCCATAAAGTGGACGCCAAATGATAGTCCAATCACAAAGGCAATTAAAATTAACCAACGGTTACCGCGTGCGGTATCCATATCCTGTTCCCAGCGTAAAGCCAACCAAAACATGACCGCCATGATTAAGGTAGCCATTGCGTAAACCTCAGTTTCAACAGCGTTAAACCAAAAGGAATCTGTAAAGGTAAATGCTAAACTTCCTACAAGTCCGCTGCCAAGGATGGCTATTTTTTTAGAATCGGTAAATTCTTCTTCGGATTTAACGAGCTTTTTAAGGAGCAACGTAATGGTCCAAAACATGAATAAAATAGTGAAGGCACTTGCGGCGCCGCTCATCATGTTCAACATCGCGCCAATTTGCGTAGGTTCTAAGGCAAACATGGAGAAGAAGGCACCAAGCATTTGAAATAATGGTGCTCCTGGTGGATGTCCTACTTGAAGTTTGGCCGAGGTCAGTATGTATTCTCCTGCATCCCAGAAACTAACAGTGGGTTCAATCGTGAGTGCGTAAACGGTGAATGCAATTGCAAAGGCAAACCAACCTAAAATGGTATTCCATTTCTTGAAGTTGAAATGATTCATAGACTTATTGTTGAATTAGTGTGGCGAATTTAGCAATAATTATATAAGGCAGGGAAATTTTTAAGTAAACGTTAAGGATTTCAAAAAAGATTCGAATCTATTGAGCCCTCATTATCAGGTAAAAAGAGAAATAAAAAAGAAATAAATTTTTATTTCATGTTTTTCTTCGCAAAATGTTTGCAAAAATAGAAGTTTGTAGTAAATTTGCATCCTCAATTAGAGATTGGCCTATGGTGTAACTGGCAACACGTCTGGTTTTGGTCCAGAAGAGTCTAGGTTCGAGCCCTAGTAGGCCAACAAGAATTGAAATCCCGATTATGAAAATAGTCGGGATTTTTGTTTTAATAGTCTATGCCTGCTAGGGCGAGAATTTTATGCTGAGCGTAGCCGAAGTAAGCCCTAGTAGGCCAACAATAATTGAAATCCCGATTATGAAAATAATCGGGATTTTTGTTTTTGGAGATCCTTCGTCTTAATTCTTGATTCTAAAAGCGAAGCGGTCTAATAGTCTAATTCAAATCTTAAACGTAATCACAGGACGTTTGGCATGATTAACCACATCCTCTCCAATGCTGCCATTGAAAAAATGGGCAATCCCTTGTCGACCATGGGTGCTGATCCCAATTAAATCGGCGTCAATTTCTTTGGCAAAATTTAAAACGCCAATTTCGACGGTTTCATCATTATAGATATGGATGGAGTACTCCTTAAAGTCGTAATCTTTAATAAACTCATGGATGCGTTTGTTGGCTTCTGAGGTTGAAATAAAGTTATTGGCGGTGTTGACCATCAATAAAAACATCTTAGCGCCAAATGCTTTGGCAAATTCTATTGCTTGTCTGTAGGTGTCCTTATTGTCTTTTTTGAAATCTGAAGCAAAGACAAAGCGGTCGATAGAAAATTCGGCATGGTTGCTTTTGATAACCAAAACAGGAATATCTGAAGTGCGCACCACTTTTTCTGCATTGGAGCCTACGAACATTTCCTTAAATCCGGTAGCGCCATAGGATCCCATGACAATGAGGTCAACGCCATGTTCATGACAAGTGTCAATAATGCCACTAAAGGATGGATAGTTTTTTACAATATCATGGACTTTAACGTCTTTAAGGTAGTCTTGGGCGAGCATGGTTTCGAATCGTTGTTGAGCCAATTTCATAAAAAACATGGCTTCGGGTAAAACGCTCGGGGTGTTCATGACCTCGAAATCTTGCATCGGGAGCTCTAACATGTGCAGTAAATAAATTTCAGAATCGAATTTTTTTGCTAATTGGACGGCTACTTTTAAGGCGTTTTCAGCTTGTTCTGAGAAGTCTGTGGGGACAAGTATTTTTTTCATAGAAGTGTAAATTGTTTGTTAAAGTTAAATCTAATAATAAAAATCGACTTTAGATGCTTTGGATAAATCAATAATTAAATTGTATATTTGCACCGCGGAATGATAAAAGAAAACATGAGGGGACAAGGGAGTCCCCTCTTTTTATACTAATAAAATGCTAAGCGAGACCACTGTTAAGACTTTGATAGCAAACGGACTGGAAGAAAGACCAGATCTTTTTTTAATCGATTTAACCTTACATCCTGACAATAAAATTAGTGTTGTTATTGACGGCGATAATGGCGTCACTGTTGAAGATTGCATGTTTATGAGTCGCGCCATTGAGAATAATTTGGATAGAGAAGTCGATGATTTTTCTATAGATGTGGCTTCTGCGGGAGCAACTTCACCATTAGTGAACAAGAGACAATACAAGAAAAATATTGGACGCACCTTACAGGTCAAAGCAAAACCTGATGTAAAAGTTGAAGGAGTTTTGATAGAAGTTGATGATGCTGAAGTGGCTTTGGAATGGGAAACAAAAGAGCCTAAGCCAGTTGGTAAAGGTAAAGTTGTGGTGAAAAAGCAGGCTAAAATCAAGTATGAAGATATTTTAGAAGCTAAAGTGATAATAAAATTTTAATTCGAGGTAGTTATGGAAAATATAGCGTTAATTGATTCTTTTTCAGAATTTAAAGACGATAAATTAATAGATCGTGTAACGTTAATGGCGATTTTAGAGGATGTCTTAAGAAATGCACTAAAGAAAAAGTACGGTGATGATGACAACTTTGATATCATTATAAATCCTGACAAAGGCGATTTAGAGATTTGGAGAAATAGAGTTGTGGTTGCTGATGGTGAAGTAGAAGAGCCAAATCAAGAAATTGAATTATCTGCGGCTCGTAAAATTGAACCTGATTTTGAAGTTGGTGAAGATGTTGCGGAAGCTGTAAAGCTTATCGATTTGGGAAGACGTTCAATTTTGGCATTGCGTCAAAATTTGATCTCAAAAATTCACGAGCACGACAATACCAATATTTACAAGCAATTTAAAGACTTAGTAGGCGAGATTTATACTGCCGAAGTACATCATATTCGTCACAGAGCCATCATTTTATTAGATGACGAGGGTAACGAAATCATTCTTCCTAAAGAAAAACAAATCCCTTCCGATTTCTTCCGTAAAGGTGAAAACGTAAAAGGAATTATCGAAAGTGTTGAACTTAAGGGTAATAAGCCAACCATCATCATGTCGAGAACAGCTGATGTGTTTTTAGAAAAATTATTCGAACAGGAAATTCCTGAGGTGTTTGACGGCTTGATTACCATTAAGAAAGTAGTACGAATGCCTGGTGAAAAAGCGAAAGTAGCGGTGGATTCATACGATGATAGAATTGATCCTGTGGGTGCTTGTGTTGGAATGAAAGGTTCTAGAATACATGGTATTGTAAGAGAATTGGGTAATGAAAACATTGACGTGATCAATTACACCAGTAACATCCAATTGTTCATCACGCGTGCATTGAGTCCAGCAAGAGTAACCTCTGTGAAACTTAATGAAGAAACCAAACGTGCTGAGGTGCTTCTTAAACCAGAAGAAGTAAGTAAGGCTATTGGTAGAGGTGGTCATAACATCCGATTAGCCGGGCAATTGACAGGCTATGAGATTGATGTGTTTAGAGAAGGTGCCGAAGAGGATGTGGAATTATCAGAATTCTCAGATGAAATCGAAGGCTGGGTTATTGCAGAGTTTAGCAAAGCGGGATTAGATACTGCGAAAAGTATCTTAGAACAAGATGTTCAAGATTTGGTTAAAAGAACCGATTTAGAAGAAGAAACCATTTTAGATGTTATCAGGATTCTTAAGGAAGAATTTGAAGAATAACACATATTTAAGTTATATTAGAAGCAATTTATGGCTGATACAATTAGATTAAATAAAGTATTAAGAGAACTCAATATTTCTATTGACCGTGCTGTCGATTTTCTGGAATCGAAGGGCGTGACTGTGGAAAAGAGTCCTAATACGAAAATATCAGATGATGTTCATGCGATTCTATCCAATGAATTTCAGACGGATGCCAGTAAAAAACAAGCCTCTCAAGAGGTTGGTGAGGCGAAGTTGAAAGAAAAGGAAGAATTACGCGAACAACGTGAGCGTGAGATTGAAGAAAAACTGAGGAAGGAAGAGGCTAGCAAACAAGTCATTAGAGCTAGAGGAGCATTAACCGGACCAAAACAAGTCGGCAAAATTGATTTGGATCCTAAAAAATCGGAAACTCCTAAAGTAGAGAAGCCAGTTGAAGAGCCAAAACAACCTGCGCCTGCTGAAGTAGTTGCCCCTGAAGTAAAAGAGACCCCTAAGCCAGAAGTTCCTGAAGTTAAAGTAGAAGTCAAAACTGAGGCTAAGGCTGAAGTTAAAACAGAGGCTAAGGAAGAAGTTAAGGAAGATCCGAAAAAAGTCGAAAAAGCTACGAAGGAAACCAAGCCAGCTGAAATTGTTGAAAAGGTTGAGAAGGTTGAGCAGATCGAAAAAGTTAAGAAAGCTGAAAAAGTTGAAAAAACAGATACGCTTGAAACTACTGGTGTTGATGACGAGCAAATCGTAACCCAATATCAAAAATTAACGGGTCCTAAAATTGCTGGAGAAAAGATAGATCTTTCGCAATTCAACAAGCCTAAGAAGAAAAAAGAGGAGAGAAAGCCAGCTACGGCTGCTGGTGCTGCTGCTGACGCCAACAAGAAAAAACGTCGTCGTATCAGCAAAGGACCTGCTGCTCCTGGTGCTCCTGGTGCTGCAAAACCACCTTTTGGTGCTAATAGAGGTACAAGTCCTAACTACAAAGGGAAACCTGGAGGCGTTAGAGCGAGTACTGTAAAAGAAGAGCCAAGCGAAGCAGACGTGCAAAAACAAGTTCGTGAAACTTTAGAAAAACTTCAAGGGAAGTCTAATAGAGGGAAAGGAGCCAAATATAGAAGAGACAAGAGAGATCAACACCGCCAACAGACTGAAAAGGATATTGAGCAGCAAGAAGCGGAAAGCAAAGTATTGAAAGTTACTGAGTTTGTTACGGCAAGCGAAGTAGCCACGATGATGGACGTTCCTGTAACGCAAATCATTTCAGCCTGTATGTCCTTAGGAATGATGGTAACGATGAACCAACGTTTGGATGCTGAGACTTTATCGGTCGTAGCGGATGAGTTTGGTTATGAAGTTGAATTCGTAAGTGCGGATCTTGAAGATAGTATTGAAGTTGTTGCAGATGAGCCAGAAGATTTAAAACCACGTGCGCCAATCGTTACGGTGATGGGTCACGTTGACCACGGTAAAACATCGCTTTTGGATTATATCCGTCAAGAGAATGTAATTGCTGGAGAGTCTGGAGGTATCACACAACATATTGGTGCCTATGCTGTACAGTTAGAAACTGGACAGAGAATGGCATTCTTGGATACACCAGGTCACGAGGCCTTTACGGCAATGCGTGCCCGTGGTGCGCAAATCACGGATTTAGTAATTATTGTTATTGCTGCAGATGACTCCATCATGCCGCAAACCAAAGAGGCTATTTCCCACGCTCAAGCGGCAGGAGTACCTATTATTTTTGCGATCAATAAAATAGATAAACCAAGTGCTAATCCTGAAAAAGTAAAAGAAGCTTTAGCACAAATGAACTTGTTGGTTGAAGATTGGGGTGGAAAAGTTCAATCCCAAGATATCTCAGCCAAAACCGGTCAAGGTGTTAAGGAATTATTAGAAAAAGTAAGTCTTGAAGCAGAATTGCTGGAACTTAAAGCAAACCCTAACAAGCGTGCTGAAGGAACTGTAGTGGAAGCTTTCTTGGATAAAGGTAGAGGTTATGTATCAACTATTTTGGTGCAAGCCGGAACCTTGAAAGTAGGCGATTATGTACTAGCTGGAAAAAACAGTGGTAAGGTAAGAGCCATGCATGATGAACGTGGAAAAGAGGTTAAGTCGGCAGGTCCATCAACGCCAGTATCTATATTAGGACTGGATGGCGCGCCACAGGCTGGAGACAAGTTTACTGTTTTTGCTGATGAGCGTGAGGCCAGACAAATTGCTGCTAAACGTACTCAATTACAGCGTGAGCAATCAGTTAGAACACAACGTCATATTACACTTGATGAAATTGGTCGTCGTATCGCCCTTGGAGATTTCCAAGAGTTGAACATCATCCTTAAAGGTGACGTGGATGGATCAGTGGAAGCCTTGACGGATTCGTTCCAAAAACTTTCTACTGAAGAAATTCAAGTGAACATCATCCATAAAGGTGTTGGTGCCATTACTGAAAGTGATGTCTTGTTGGCTACAGCGTCGGATGCGATTATTATCGGATTTAACGTTAGACCAATGGGTAACGCACGTCAAATTGCTGATAAGGAAGAAATCGATATCAGAATGTACTCGATCATCTATGACGCCATCAACGATCTTAAGGACGCGATGGAAGGCATGTTGTCTCCTGAACTTAAAGAGGAAATTACGGGTACTGCTGAAATTAGAGAGATCTTTAAAGTTTCTAAAATTGGAACGATTGCAGGTTGTATGGTAACTTCTGGTAAAATATTCAGAAACTCAAGCATCCGATTGATTAGAGAAGGTGTGGTAATTTATACAGGTGAATTAGCGTCGTTGAAACGATTTAAAGATGATGCCAGAGAAGTTTCTAAAGGTTATGACTGTGGTATGCAAATTAAGAATTATAACGATATTCAGGAAAATGATGTTATTGAAGCTTTCCACGAAGTTGAAGTGAAAAAGAAATTGAAATAATATTCATTTTATCTATAAAGAAAATGCGACCTAACCCGTCGCATTTTTTGTTTTTAAATGGTCAACTGTTTTCTGATTTGTTGTAAAATATTCAGAAACATAAGCATTTGATTGATTAGGGAAAGTGTGGTAGTTTATTCACGTAAATTAGCATCGTTGAAACGATTTAAAGGTGATGCCAGTGAAGTTCTTAAATTCTATAGCTTTGGGATGCAGATTGAGAATTATCGCGCTATTTAAGAAAATGACGGTATTGAAGCTTTCCACGAAGTTGAAGTAAAAAAGAAATAATATTCAATTTGTCTATAAAGAAAATGCGACCTAACCCGTCGCATTTTTTTGTTTTTAAATGGTCAACTGTTTTGTTGTTTTTGGTAAAATATTAATAAATTCAAGCATCGATTGATTAAAGAAGGTGTCGTTGGTTATACAGGAGAACGAACGTCGTTGAAACGATTTGAAGAGGATGGCAGAGAAGTTTCTAAAGGATATGACTTTGTGAAGCAGATTATGAATTATCGCGCTATTTAAGAAAATGACGTTATTGAAGCTTTCCACGAAATTGAAGTGAAAAATAAATTGAAATAATATTCAATTTATTTATAAATAAACTGCGACCTAACCCGTCGCATTTTTTTGTTATAAAGTGTTTATTTCTGAAATGTTTTGGTGTTTTAGGCTCGGAGAGTTTTTATTCTAATGAGCGGTAATTTTGTCTAAGATAGACCATAAAGCGGTGGTAAGATTTAGATTAAACCTCTGAATTCTTTTATTCCAAACTGCCATTGATGGAAGTCTTTGTTTTACATCTAGTCTTAATAATTGTTTTTATTTGTTGTTTCTTGGACTCAGGATAAAGGCGTGCGCGTAAGTTTTCTTTACTTCCATTAATGCTCGATCAGCCTCTAATCGCGTTCTAAAGTTACCTACCCAAATCTTATAATTTGGTTGCTCATATTCAAGGGAGCTGCTCCAGTTCGGGAATAAGGCTGTCGCTTTACTTCTGGTCGATTGGGCTTCACTACGTGCAGTAGTGCCTGAATTGGAAAAAATTTGAATGATAAAGGCATTTACTGTGCGTAAATCCTTTTTGTACTCCAATAACTGATCAATTTCCTTGTCTTGGTCAATTGAAACGACGCCTTGTTGTGCATGTAAGGTAAGTGAAGTCGAAAAAAACAGAACAGCTAAATAAGATAATTTTATAAGGGGTTTTATCATGGAATATTAAATTAAAAGTGAATGATCTGATTTTATAATCCTAAATGATTTGTTTCCAATTCATTTAAGGTTGTGCAAAAATATTAAAAATATATTGTAATGTGCGCATAGGAAATTATTAAACTCTATAAGCCCTATTATATTATTTAGAACGTTTATAAATTACCAATTAACAGTTCTGTAACATTTCTAAAATCGACTTTAAGTATTACTTTTGGCAGAGATTTTATAACTGTATTTTTTTCTTTTCAATGAAAAAAGCATACCAAAGTTTGGAAGCTAACTCAACTAATAATATGAAACAGGTGATTTACCGTAATTTGACTTCTAATATACTGAAATTAGGATTTTTTATTTTACTTACGTTTACAACATCGCTTCACGCTCAAGAAGGTGATCCTGCCAAAGGAAAAGCATTATATAATGCTAATTGTGCCGCATGTCATAAACTAGACGGACCAATGACGGGCCCTGCGCTTCGTAACATTGAAAAAGTTTTAGCAGAACAAGGTCTTGATAGAAAGTGGATAACAGCTTGGATCCATAATAGTGCGGGTTTGATCAAGTCTGGTGATGCTTACGCTAACAAGATCTACAACGAGTACAATCAAATGCCAATGACGCCGTTCCCGCAATTGTCGGATGACGATATCAGTGATATTTTGGCGTACACGGCTGAAGAAAAAGCTGCCCCGCCTGCTGCCGCCGTTGGTGTGACAGGTAATGGCGCTGCCCCAGCTGCTGGCGGAACTTCAAATGAATTAATTCTTGGTGCTTTAGCCGTTTTATTTGGCTTGTTGGCCATGGCATTGATTTTAGTGCGACGTACTCTAAATCGTTTTGCTGAAGCTAAAGGGGTTCAGGTCGATGAAGGAAAAGGTGTTTCTATCTGGAGAGCCTTTATTCAAAATCAATTCTTGGTTTTGGTTACAGCCGTTTTATTATTATTGGCCAGTGGGTATTTTGTTTATGGCTATTTCATGCAAATAGGTGTTGATCAAGGTTACGAACCTGTTCAACCTATCCACTATTCTCATAGAATACATGCTGGAGATAACGGTATTGATTGTAAATATTGTCACTCTTCTGCTCGTGTAAGTAAGACTTCTGGAATTCCATCATTAAACGTTTGTATGAACTGTCATAAATCAATTGGCGAAGTGTCAGAAGAAACTTTAGCTGAAGGAAGGCAGTACGGCGTTGATTACAATGCTGAAATCGAAAAATTATACGCTGCAACGGGCTGGAATCCTGCTGAGCAAAAATATACAGGAGAGCCGCAACCGGTCAAATGGATCCGTATCCATAATCTTCCTGACTTCGCATATTTTAACCACTCACAACACGTTACCGTTGGAGGTATTGAATGCCAAACATGCCATGGTCCTGTTGAGACTATGGAAATTGTATCGCAACACGCACCGTTGACGATGGGATGGTGTATCAATTGCCATAGAGAAACGGATGTGAAAGTGGAAAACAACGAATATTACACTAAAATTCACGAACAGTTATCCAAAAAGTATGGCGTTGAGAAACTTACCGTTGCACAAATGGGAGGTTTAGAGTGTGGTAAATGTCATTACTAAAAAAAATCTTTTTAGTGATTTCCGTGCCTGCCTTTTGGTAGATAAGGAAAGGGAAGTCCTATTTCAATAGGGGTTTAAAACAATAAATTTTAAGATACAGTTATAGTTTTTAATAAAAACGAATAACGATCAACTAATAACTATTAAAGAATATGTCATCAAACAAGAAATACTGGAAAAGTGTTGAGGAGCTGAATACAGACAGCTCTATTGTTAAGGCGCTTACACAAAATGAATTTGTTGAAGAAATTCCGACGGATGAATTTTTGGGTAACAAATCCAGTTTGGAATCGTCTTCAACAACACGTCGTGATTTCTTAAAATATGTTGGCTTCAGTACAGCAGCGGCATCTTTAGCAGCTTGTGAAGGACCGGTTATTAAATCGATTCCTTACGTTGTACAGCCAGAGGAAATCATACCTGGCGTGGCTAATTATTATGCTACAACAATTGCTGATGGTTTTGATTTCGCAAGTGTTTTAGTAAAAACTCGCGAAGGACGTCCAATTAAAATCGACAACAATAATTTGGCCGCTTCTCAAGGTGGTGTCAATGCCCGAGTGCATGCTTCCATTTTAGGGTTATACGATAATTTGAGAGTCAAAGGCCCTCAAAGAGGAGGTCAAGATATTTCATGGGAAACCTTTGATTCTGAAACCAATCAGAAATTAACTGAAGTGATGAATGGTGGAAAAGACATTGTGTTATTGACACAAACTTTTGCCAGTCCATCAACGAGCAAGTTAATTGCTGTGTTTAAAGAAAAATATGGCAACGTACGCCACGTGGTTTACGATGCTGTTTCTGAGTCTTCGGCATTAGATGCTTATCAAGCTAAATACGGAGAACGCGCCATGGCAAATTATGATTTTGCTAAAGCAGCAGTGATCGTATCTGTGGGTGCTGATTTTCTTGGAGATTGGCAAGGTGGTGGTTATGAGTCAGGTTATGCTGTAGGTCGAATTCCTACCAATGGCAAAATGTCAAGACATATCCAGATTGAATCGGTTATGTCATTATCAGGTGCCAATGCCGATAAGCGTATTCCTGCAACCCCTTCACAACAAAAACAGGCTTTAGCTAAATTATATAGTTATGTGACTGGTCAAGCTGTTACAACAGATTTACCTGCACATATCGATGAAGCCATTCAAAAAGTAGCTTCAGAGTTAAAGAAAGCTGGAAGTAATGGGGTTTTGATAACAGGTATCAATGATGTTAATGCCCAAACAGTGGCATTGGAAATTAATGCTGCATTAGGAAGTAAAGCGTTTGATGCTGCAACTCCAATTAAAATAAGACAAGGTAGTGATAAAGAAGTGATGGCTTTAATATCAGATATGAATGCTGGTAAAGTTGGCGCAGTCATCATGAACGGTGTAAATCCGTTGTACACCTTACCAAATGCAAACGACTTTGCAGAAGGATTAAAAAAGACCGAAGTATCTATCGCTTTTTCATTAAAAGTGGATGAGACTGCTTCGCAAGTTGAATATATTGCCGCTGTACCTCACTATTTGGAGTCTTGGGGAGATGTGGAACTTAAAAAAGGACATTTTGGTTTAATTCAACCAACGATCCGTCCATTATTTGACACGCGTCAATTTCAAGATGCCTTGTTGAAATGGACAGGCAGTGATGTTTCTTATTACGATTTTATCAAGGAGAACTGGTCGACAGGTGTTCTAGGAACCGCTTCATTTAATCAAGCATTACATGATGGTGTTTTTGTAACTACTGGTTTTACAAGTGTTTTGGGTTCAGGTCCTTCTTCAAAATCGACGAGTCCTACAGAATTAAAAGATAAAAAAGATAGAACTTTTGTTGGTGGCATTATCCATGATGTTGCTGTTGGAGTTGGGGTTAAGAATGAAGATCAAGATGAATTTGTCACGACTTCTACTACGACCTCTTCAAGCTCAGCTTCAAATGTTGCTGCGGTAGCTTCCGTTTCAGGGGGTGCGGCTGCAAGAGCCTTAGCTTCTGCTGGGTTAGCTAAAGGCATGGAGTTACAACTCTATACTAAAATTGGAATGGGAGATGGTCAACAGGCCAATAACCCATGGTTGCAAGAGTTTCCAGATCCAATTACCAGAGCGACATGGGACAACTATGTGACGGTTTCTAGTGCTGATGCCAAAAATTTAAACATAAAGAATTGGCACGTGGCCAACGGTGGATTAAATGGTAGTTTGGTGGAATTGACTGTAAATGGTCAAACCTTAACTCTTCCTGCAATTATCCAACCAGGTCAAGCTATCGGTTCAATAGGCCTGGCGCTGGGCTTCGGTCGTTCGAAAGGACTTAAAGAAGAAATGCAAACAGGTAAGAATGCTTACCAATTCTATAAAGATTTCAATCGTAGCCAAACAGACGTTTCAATTAAAGTAGTAGCAGGTGAACATGAATTTGCTTGTGTTCAGTTGCATAACACATTAATGGGACGTGGGGATATCATTAAGGAAACTACGCTTGAAATTTTCAATACAAAAGATAAAAAGCATTGGAATAACCTTCCACAAGTCTCTTTAAACCATGTCGAAACACCTTCTACGGAAGTGAATTTATGGGATGATTTTGACAGATCAATCGGGCATCATTTTAATCTATCAATTGATTTGAATGCGTGTACAGGATGTGGTGCTTGTGTGATTGCATGTCATGCTGAAAACAACGTACCAGTAGTTGGTAAATCTGAAATGAGACGTAGTAGAGATATGCACTGGTTGCGTATTGATAGATACTACTCCTCTGAAGATACCTTTATTGGTGATATCGAAAGAAAAGAAGCAGCCAATGGGTTGTTAGGTGATTCAGGTATCAAAAATACTTTGCACGAAATGGAGGTTGCTGCTGAGAATCCTCAGGTAGCCTTCATGCCGATGATGTGTCAGCATTGTAATCATGCGCCTTGTGAAACTGTTTGTCCTGTTGCGGCAACTTCACATGGTCGTCAAGGGCAAAATCATATGGCTTATAACCGTTGTGTAGGTACACGTTACTGTGCCAACAACTGTCCTTATAAAGTGCGTCGTTTCAACTGGTTCCGTTACAACAAAAATGATGAATTTGATTACATCATGAATGATGATTTAGGCCGTATGGTTCTGAATCCAGATGTTGTAGTACGTTCAAGAGGTGTTATGGAGAAATGTTCGTTGTGTATTCAAATGACACAAAAAACGATTCTTGATGCTAAGCGAGACGGTCGTGAAATTAAAGATGGTGAATTCCAAACGGCATGTTCTGCAGCTTGTGGCACAGGGGCTATGGTATTTGGAGATATCAATGATAAAGAAAGTAAAGTTGCGAAACTTAAAGAAGATAAACGTATGTATCACGCATTAGAGTATATTGGAACACAACCAAATGTCCAGTATCACACGATCGTGAGAAATACAACCGAAGCATAATTATTAATTAAGATATAATTCTAAAAGCATTATGGCGTCTCATTACGAAGCACCTATTAGAAGACCTTTAGTACTAGGTGAAAAATCATACCACGACGTTTCCGTGGATATCGCTAAACCTGTCGAAGGAAAAGCCAATAAATCTTGGTGGATAGTATTTTCCATCTCATTAGCAGCCTTTCTTTGGGGGGTTGGATGTATCATATATACCATTTCAACAGGGATTGGTGTTTGGGGCCTAAATAAAACCATTGGTTGGGCCTGGGACATTACTAACTTCGTTTGGTGGGTTGGTATTGGTCACGCAGGTACACTGATTTCGGCAGTATTATTATTGTTCCGTCAAAAGTGGCGTATGGCCATTAACCGGTCTTCCGAAGCGATGACCATTTTCGCGGTTATTCAAGCGGGATTGTTTCCTTTGATCCACATGGGTCGTCCATGGTTAGGCTATTGGGTATTACCAATTCCAAACCAATTTGGATCCTTATGGGTCAACTTTAACTCACCATTACTTTGGGACGTATTTGCGATCTCAACCTACTTGTCGGTGTCGTTAGTGTTCTGGTGGACAGGTTTACTTCCTGACTTTGCGATGATTCGTGATAGAGCTGTAAAACCTTTCCAAAAGAAAATTTACTCACTATTGAGTTTTGGATGGTCTGGTAGAGCGAAAGACTGGCAACGTTTTGAAGAAGTATCTTTGGTTCTTGCAGGTTTGGCAACACCACTTGTACTTTCAGTACATACCATTGTATCTTTTGACTTCGCGACGTCGATAGTTCCCGGATGGCATACCACGATTTTCCCACCATACTTCGTTGCTGGTGCTGTTTTCTCTGGTTTTGCGATGGTAAATACGCTGTTGATCATTATGAGAAAAGTGGTAAGTCTTGAAGATTATATTACGGTTCAGCATATTGAATTGATGAACATCGTTATTATGATTACGGGTTCTATCGTTGGTGTAGCTTATATCACTGAGTTATTCATTGCATGGTATTCTGGAGTGGAGTATGAACAATACGCCTTCCTGAACAGAGCAACGGGACCTTACTGGTGGGCTTATCTCTTAATGATGACTTGTAACGTGTTCTCGCCACAATTTATGTGGTTCAAAAAATTGCGTACAAGTATTATGTTCTCGTTCTTTATTTCCATTGTGGTAAACGTTGGGATGTGGTTTGAACGTTTCGTTATTATCGCGACGTCGTTACATAGAGATTACTTGCCATCATCATGGACGATGTTTCAACCAACATTTGTGGA
>NZ_JBDSLS010000137.1:0-7641 GCF_039916245.1 Gelidibacter sp. | reverse complement strand
CCATTGTGGAAATGATATGGATAAAACATATTGAGTTGAATAAATTATTGAATACTCTCAAGAGTGAAAAAAAAGATGTTTTTACATATATTTTGTAAAAGGAGGTTTGGCTGTAATGCGCCATAGTTAAATTTCCAATTTGGTTGTTTGGATTTCTTTATTAGAGGATAAACTTGGTATTGATATGTTGAAAATGCCATTCATTGATACTTTTTTGATACCCAAATTCAACACTACATTCTATGAGATTGAATTGTAATAGTTTAAAAGGATTCAAGTCATACCAGGTGGGACCACAACAAGAGAAATCCAACTTATTTATTTAGGTTGGATTTTTTATTTTATTGTGTAATTACTTTGTGCATAGTGCTTATAGCGCTTCTTATAAAGGCCAACTCGCCAAATTTATTTTAGTTATGAGGTGCCCATTTTAAATACAGGGTTGCCTCAAAAAATAGCTGAAAATAAATTTCTTCCCAAGAGGAGTATTCTGTTTCGCCAATTTTTAAAGGTTCGGCCATAAGATTATTAGTATGGATTATGAACATACCTGCGAGGAAGAAACAATACAGGTTTTCGATTTTATCTGTTTAAATCAAAAAGACACTGGTGTCAATTTTAAGAATTACGCATTTTTTTAAGCGCCATATTAATTGTTTCTGAGTAAATTTACAATTTTTTATAAGATACTTATAATGGGTTTTTTGAGCTATATAGACACCTTTTTTTTAAAAATAATAAATCGAGAACCTGATCCAATAGATAAAGCAAGGATAAAAATCCTTAGTTATATATTGATTTATTATACTGTATTTAGTGCTATACTAATCGCTGTCTATGTTTTTAACGAGGTTCTTTTACAGCTTCTTAGAATAGCCTCTATTTTTTTAATCAATGTATTTCTTATTCTGTTAGTGCTTAATACAAAATTGTGGAGAATGGTTTCTCACACTTTGTTAATCATGCTTACATTAGTAGTATGGAGTAATCTTTCCCTTTATGTAAGAGAGGTTAATTTAGCAACTTTACAATTTATTTGGTTTGCCTGTACGCTTAGTTTTTACGTTCATGGATCTAAATGGGGCTGGCTTTATTCGCTACTCAATATTTTGCCGGTTTTAGTTTTTACAATTGTTGGAAGTAATAACTATTTCTACTTGGACACAAGTTCTCATGAAGTTGGCCAGCCAATTTACATATTTATAATAGTTTGTAATTTCTTCATGATTATTTTTTTACAATCCTATTTCTTCAGGTCTTTTAATAATAATATTATGAGGCTAAATATGGCTAAAAGTGAATTGGGATTGCTCAATAAAAAATTAAATCAAACGCTTGCTGAGGTTGAAAAGCTTTCTAATTCTAGGATGGAATTTCTGTCGACCATGTCTCATGAAATTCGAACGCCATTAAATGGAGTGATTGGCCTGACCAATGTTTTATTGCTCGAGAACCCTAGAAAAGATCAGGAAGAGAACCTGGATATGCTTAAATTTTCAGCCGAAAATTTATTGTTACTGGTTAATAATGTGCTTGATGTCAATAAACTGGATTCTTCTAAAAGCGAATTGGAGAAAGTAGGTTTTAATCTTGTCGAACTCATCACAAGGACGTATTCAAGTAGTAAGTTAAGGGCCGATGAAAAAATGCTTGAGTTTAAATTATTCATTGATCCTGTATTGGAGGGCAAGTTAGTAATTAGCGATCCTACGCGAGTCACGCAAGTGCTTTTGAATCTTGTTAATAATGCGATAAAATTCACTGAAAAAGGAAGTATATCACTTAGTGCACGTGCATTAAGTTTATCTAAAAATAAAATCAAGGTGCAATTTACCATGGAGGACACCGGGATTGGGATTTCACCCGATAATCAACATATTATTTTTGAACCCTTTATGCAAGCTTCAGCAAGTACCACTAGAAATTATGGAGGTACAGGTCTTGGGTTGCAAATTGTTGAAAAAACGTTGAGCATGTTTGGCAGTAAAATCAGTCTTACAAGTGAAGAAAATGTAGGTTCAAAGTTCGTCTTCGTTATTGATTTTAATTACATAGTTCTGGAGGAGCAGATGCCAATTCTAACTAAAAATATCCAAAATGATTTATCAGGCCTAAAGGTTTTAGTTGCTGAAGATAATGCTGTAAACAGGATGGTTATTGATAAAATCCTTAAAAAATGGAACCTACTTCCAGCTATAGTTGATGATGGATTACGTGCCGTAGAAAGTGTGAAAAATGGAGATTTTGATGTGGTGTTAATGGACCTGCACATGCCAATTATGGATGGTTATGAAGCCACAGCAGGTATAAGAACTTTAAAAGATCAAACAAAAGCAAGCATACCTATCATTGCGCTTACAGCATCAGTGAACGAAAAAGTTTATCTGAATGTAGTGGATGCCAAGATGGACGATTATCTAACGAAGCCATTTAATCCAGAGCATCTTTTTGCAAAACTGAAAGCGGTTGCCAACGGATTAAATGTGATAAGTAACAACGATTAGATTTCAATAATTGTAATTTTCAAAGAGAGATCTACAATATGTTCTTTTCAGAATAAAAGAATGAGCAATATAAAAAGGGTACTGAACATCTAAATTCAGTACCCTTTTTTATGCTTTACTTCGGCATTTCGAAGTTGGCCTTAATAGTTTCTAATTATGCTTTGGGAGGCGTGCTTTCGCAGTTTGAAACCACCGCATCCATTTGTACTAAAGCGTCCATTGGGATGGCAGAAACACCAACCACAGTTCTTGCAGGAAGATCGCCTTTGAAAAACGTTTTGTAAACTGCGTTTACCGCATCAATATCAGCGATGTGTTTAAGTTGGATGTTTATTTTAACGGCATCGTCCATAACGTGATCAACACTTTCAACAATGGCCTTGATGTTTTTAAGGCATTGTTCAGCTTGTTCTTTTGCGCCACCAGCGACCAATTTACCAGTTTTTGCATCTACCGGTAATTGACCTGAAATATGATTATAATGAGAAAAAGCGACCGTATGAGCATAAGTCGTTTTTGGTGCGTTTTCTGCAATACTCGCTTCGATAACTATTTTACTTGAATCTTCAGGAAGTTGTGGAGGCGTGCCATCACCGTGCGAAACGGCGGTATCAATTTGCACTAAAGCACCCATAGGCAACGCTGCAGCGTTTACAAAAGTTCTCGCTGGAGCATAACTTGGGAAAAATTTCGCACAAACGTCGTTTACAGCATTCACATCTGAGATGTTTTTAACAAAAATCGTTGTTTTAACGATATCGTCCATAACATGGTCAATGCTTTCTAAAATAGCTTTAATATTTTTTAAGCACTGTTCAGTCTGCTCTGTAATACCTCCAGCGACCAATTTGCCCGACTTTGGATCGATAGGTAATTGGGCTGAAAGATTGTTGTAGTGAGAAAAAGCAACCGTTTGAGTAGATACGGCACTTTGTGGTGCATGCGCTGTGTTTCTTGCAACTTTTACGAGAGGACTTGGTTTTTGAGGGGTTGTGCCTTCGCCATTGGAGATAAGCGCTTCAATTTGAACCAATGCGCCATCCAAAGGTAAAGCCGCAACACCAACTTTTGTAAGCGTTGGAAAATAGCTTTTGAAATAGGTTTTATAAACATCCTTTACAGCTTCAATGTCAGAGAGATTCTTAAGAAAT
Source organism: Gelidibacter sp. (assembly GCF_039916245.1). GTDB lineage: Bacteria > Bacteroidota > Bacteroidia > Flavobacteriales > Flavobacteriaceae > Gelidibacter. The sequence goes on along the minus strand of NZ_JBDSLS010000137.1, from coordinate 3,986 downwards.
ACAGTGATTTTAACTGCGTCGTCCATAACATGCCCTATACTTTCAACGATAGCTTTGATATTTTCTAAGCACTGCTTCGTCTGTGTTTTTACATCATCACCTACTATTTTACCCGATTTTGGATCGATAGGCAATTGCGCTGAAATATTGTTGTAATGAGAAAATGCTACAGTTTGCGTAGATACCGAACTTTTTGGAGCGTTTTCAGTGTTTCTCGAGTTTTTAATGATATCCGTACTCATTTTGTTTTCTTGTTTTTAGTTGTTATTGATGTTTATTGCTCACAAATTTAGTGCATTAGGGGGTTTTATTTTCTAAATTTAACATGGTGTGTAAAAAAATTAACGCTGCTTTTCATAAGTAGATTGAAATTTTATATTTCGAATCTCCCATTTGGGATCTTCTCTTTATCCTTTTTGTTTTGACGATAGAATAAAGTCAAGGCATTAATAACGAACTAGAACAAAGTCTGAAACGTAATTATTAGGCAAATTCTTAAAAACTATAAAAGTATTCGCTGTGGCATGTGGGGTTTTTAGGCTTCTTCGAGTTTTATGAACGGAATTCATGACATTGACATGACTGCTTCTTGGCTTGCTTCACCATGGCCATAAGGGACATGAAGCTTGCTAACATCTTCAGGCTTACGTGACAAGGACTTTTCGGGTTGCTTATTTATTTTTTGATTCTCTCGAAAAAAACATTAATTTAGATGTAGATGCTGTAATAAAAAATATGTTTTCATGGATTATTCTGAAAACAATCTTTAAAAATTATTGACCGATATTCTTTTCAATACCTTATAAATTTTTGATTTATTCCGTTGCTAAGAATTCGAATACGTTAGAAATAGTCGTTACAAAAAAAGCCATACTAAGCGTTGTTAACTAAGGGGTTGTGTTTTAATAGTAAGGACTAAAGTATAGTGTGTTCATAGGGACATTCAGATGTAAAGGCATTTGAAAACCATTTTCAGTAAGCTGACAGGTATCATAAAACTTCAACTTTTTTTTAAATTAGAATCAATTCGTACCAATAAAGGGTGAAATTTTATTTTTTCATCTCTAAAAAGGATTGCTCTATAATTTCTTTTTTGGTCGATCATTTAATGGAAAAGTCAACCATTTAAAATATCATAATTGCTTTAGATTAAAGACGGGTGTATCTTTTTTGTATGACTAAAGACACAAAATTATTCAGAAGTTTTTTATTTTGAATTTCATGATAGAATTAGATAGTAAATTACTATTTGGTTTGCTGTGTAGAATAATATTCCCAAAAACATGATAATCATCATGTTTCTTTCTAATTTTGCGTTTTACTTTTGTCGATGGAATTGTAAATAAGAATCTCTTTTTGTTTAGAATTTTAAATTGAAAAAATTATAAAAAAGAGATATAGACCAATCTTACGTACGTAACTATTGTGTTTTTCTAATCATTTCCTCCATAATAATTAGTGGTCCTAGGACTATTTTGAAGTTAATAAAAACCACGTCATCAATAAATAGAGCATGTGAAACTTGCTACTTTCTAGTTCATTCTAGTATTAGATTTTTTTATGGAATCACGGATTGCACATATATTTTTAAAAACTGCAGGCATCAAGCTGCAGATCGCGTTGGCGTCCTATTTATTTCATGCCGACAATTTTAGTTTTATTAACCATAAAGGTCTTATCCCGGACATTGGGATATTTGATAGTGGCTGAAGTTCAATTAGTCATTAGGTTTTGAAAGATTTTTAATAATAGAATACGAATGTTTTTAATAAAATATATTATGTCCGATAAAGTCAGTACTGTCAGTAAAAAAATGGCCTACACCCTCATAATGCTAGGAATCTTAGCTTTGGCATTTTCAGCTATTATGGTTAAAGAAGCAAACTTTGAGCCTTCTACCAATGCGTTTCTTCGTTGCGCAATCGCATTTATTGTCCTCATTCCTTTTGCTTATAACGAAAGGAAAAAACTCGGAAAACTCAACAATAAGGGTTTGGTATTGGCTATTGGTGCAGGTATCTTTCTCGGAATTGACATGACGGCCTGGAATTATGCCATTTTTTATGTAGGTGCCGGGATATCTTCAATTCTATTGAATTTACAAATTATTGTATTACCACTTCTAGCATTAACCTTTGATAAGTTCAAGCCAAAAAAGAGTTTTTGGGTATTGGTTCCCATCATGATTTTCGGTATCATTTTAACCGGTGGAATTTTTGACGGAGATCCAGCAGAAGGTCCTGCAACTATCTACGGTCATCCTATTGCGGTTGTTGGTACATTGTTAGGTGTGCTTTCAGGTATTTGTTACGGGATCTATCTTTATACAAGCCGTAAATCGGGAACGCTAAACCCTGGACGTTATGTTCAACCTTTAATGTGGGTGTTTTTAGCACAGTTAATACCACAGGCATTTACCATGTTTTTCATTTCTGATGCTGGCTTTGACATTGTTCACGGTGTATTAGTAGATGGGAAACTCCCAATGAATCCTGAAACTACGTTTGGAGATCCTATTACCACGGTTAACTGGATCTGGATGTTTGTCTTGGCCGTTGTTGGTCACGCCATGGCCTGGGTGTTTGTTCAGATAGGTTCGGTAAACTTAGATCCTACCATTGTAGCTGGACTATTGCTTTTAAGCCCGATTACCACGGTCCTTGTGGCGCCCTATACGAGTGGTGAAACTACATCTACATTACAAATTGTAGGTATTGTTATTGTCTTGGCTGCCGTAGCGTATCAAAATGACCTTCATAAAGCCCTTCTGGATCGATTGCGAGGCGTGAAAAAGGAATAAAAAGCTATCAAAATAACTTAAAAAACATCATATAATACTGATATTAGTTGCAAGATAAACTGAGAAACTAATGCTCTTTTTTGCAGAAGGATTGGCTGAAAAACGAAAAGAAAGGGGTCTTAAATTAAATCAACCTGAATCTATAGTATTAATAAGTTCAAGGCTGCATGAATTAGCAAAAGATGGTCATCCTGTCACTGAACTAATGAAAATTGGGGACACTTTCCTTACAAGAGAAGATGCTATGAAAGGTGTTCCCGAATTGATTCATGATATGCTAGTTGAAGCCAATTTTCAGCAGGCAAAACATAAAAGGGCTTGTAGTAATTTAAAGGTGCTTTTTTTACCATCCTTATCGAGTTCCCTTGATTGAGATAGCGTTGTTTTAGTGACAATGGATTCTTTTTTCATAAATAGAACTTGGGCGTTTGAGGTGTGCGCAACTGCGAAAAACAGGAGGGCGATGGAAAGTCGAAAAAAGCACATAAATTGAGTGTTATCAATGTCTGCCACGAATGAAGTGAATACTCTGTGTTTGCGATAGGTATACAAAACCGACTTATGATCTAAGACCAAAGTTGTCGTTAATTTTGATAGGATTGAAAGTCAAATTATTAAGATAAAACATTTTATGTCCTAAGTCTTTTTATCCTATGTCAGATATTAATATGACTTAGGATTTTTCTTTAGAAATAATCTTAAACGCACTTTTATCGGTCTTAGAAGCACTCTCTAATAAATACTTTTCTCGGATCACTTGTCCTACGGGTTTGTTCTCGATTTTGCTTTCCAGCCAAGAAATAATGTCCAGATACAAAAACGCACGACGCTCATAAGGATGGTCTTCATAGGTTTTTAAAGTCTTATGCAACGCGATAAAAGCTTCTTTCAAATCGTGTGGATAAATATCCTGTAATCCTTTGATAAACTTGATCATTTCTTTTTGAACCTCGTACAAATCGTTGATTTTTATAAGGAATTTGTAGGTGCTTTTCAGCAGACTTTCCAAATGATAATCCAACCCCGCTTCATAATGGGCGACCAAATTCAAAACCCGTGCAAAAACTTGCAAATCTTCACGCATGGAAAGCGATTTATTGGAAATAATTTTATCCAAATAGAAAATACACGCTTTATTATTACCAGCGCCAAACTGCATACTGGCAAATTTGTAGTAAAAAATCAT
>NZ_JBDSLS010000136.1:0-32822 GCF_039916245.1 Gelidibacter sp. | reverse complement strand
TCAGCGACTTTCTGCTGTACTGTTGCAATCCAATAGGATATGAAAACAATGTCGCATTCTTAAAATTCGAGAAACAAGACCGTAAATGTTCCTTTAATTCTGCTTCAGCATCGTAATAAAAATAGCGTCCTGTATTCGTTGATTTTATAATACGTTCCACATCGGAATCTTCAGGCCCTACAGAAATAATAGGTGTTTCTGCCACCATATACTCAAATAATTTTCCAGGGATAATAGCTTTGGTGTCCTCAGAATCAATTTCAATCAACAACAATAGTCGTGACTGACGTTGGTACATCAAGGCCTCTTTGTGATTGACATAACCGAAAATATTGATATTCTTTTCTGGAATAAACCGATGGATATCATTGAGAACATCGTCACTTACCACTCCAATCAATCTTAAGACGAACTCCTGACTAAAATCTTCATTTTCTTGGATAAGTTCGCCCAACACTTTCCATAATAGCTTTGGATTACGTTCAGACAATAAGGATCCAATATGTGCCACAGAAAAGTTTTCATCCTTAGTTACCTTTGGAAGTTGCTGATAGTCGTAGCCATTGGTAATTATGCTAATGGATTGCTTCGATTTTGTGGCAAATTCTTTTTTTGTATTTTCACTCGTTACAATAATATGATCTGCAGTTGTAAGCACTTTGACTTCCAAATCCTCATGCTTTTTGGCTGCATTGGCACTCAATTTCAGTTTTTTGTGATAGCCAATAGTCGTCCATGGATCTCTAAAATCAGCAATCCATTTAATCCCTAATTGCGCTTTTAAATGTAAACCAATCAAATGCAGGCTGTGCGGCGGTCCTGTAGTAATGACAATTTTTATATTTTCCTTTTGAATATACTCCGACAAATAACGGACCGAAGGTTTTACCCAAGCCTTTCGAGCATCTGGAATAAAATAATTTCCTCTGACATAGAGCATCAGTTGCTGAATGAGACTTTGTTTCTGTTCCTTCGGAATAACCCCAGAACTAATGGTTTTAGATGATTTTTTAGATAAAAACTCAGCGAATCTATAAGGTTCCTTGATAGGTTGCTTCAAAATGGTAACATCCTTAGGAACCTCAGTCATCAAGGTGTCATCAAGCATTGGATAACTCGGGTTTTCAGGAACATAAACGACGGGATGAATCCCATAATTTGGAAGATATTTCACGAATTTCAACCAACGCTGCACTCCAGGACCTCCCGCAGGTGGCCAGTAATACGTGATGATGAGTACTTTTTTTTGCATAATATTATTCCCACGAAAGTGGAAATCCTTTAGAATCAGAGAAACTAATCTTATTAATCTAAGTCAGATGTGGTTTATATTCAGATTCCAATTAATCGATAATTTCATCGTTTGATTTACGAGATTCCTGCCTTCGCAGAAATATGACGCCTCCAATAACTAATAAACCAAACAGAATAGAACTCGCCAATGCAATCGTACTTCCTGTTTCGATAACCTGCGGCTCAAATTTAAACTCAATCGTATGTTGTCCTTTTGGAATTGGCATACCTCTCAGTACATAATCCACACGGTAATGTGGTTGTAACTTTCCATCAATATAGGCATTCCATCCATCAGCGTAATAAATTTCTGAAAAGACAGCAAATCCATCATTACTATTGTTAGAGCTATACTTTAAGTAATTGGGTTGGTATTCTGAAATAGTAATCGTTGCAGTCGAGTCCGTTTTAAAAATCGTAGTAGCCAAATCTTGTGTTGTAACCGCTTTTATCTTGGTGTCCAAACTATCTAAAGCTGTCATTTCTTCATTGGCGGAGTTGACCTTTTCAATTTCGGAAACAAACCACGCGTTGCCGTTGGCATCAGCGTTTTTGATTGAAACTGGGTTGTTGTCTTTATTTAATTGTATGAAATATTTCGCATTCAACATATTTATAACTTCAAAATTATTTCTCTCTAATTGATAGCTAAACAATTCTTGAATACGTCTTGGTTTTGCTGCATGATAACCACCAATAGAATTATGAAAAAAGGAAGCCTGTGCGCTATTAATCGGATTAACGGTTAGATCTAAAACCCTATAATGTGAAACATCCTTTAAAATCTCAACATCCGCATCTGACTTAGGAAATGGATTATTAATTTGTAGTTTTGATACAAACTTATCCTTATCATTTGGATTCACATATCGAAGATCAACACTCACCAAATCAAAAAGAATCAAAACCGCAAATACAATAATGAGCGCATTTTGAGACAGTTTTTTCTTTAAAAACAGCCAGATTCCGCTTGCAGAAAGTAGCACGAGTATGAGTGTACGAAGTGTATCAGAGGTAAACATTGATTTTCGATCTGCTCTTAAAGCGTCTATAAAACTTTGACCATATTCGCCCCATCCTTGCTTATATTGGCCATCTCGCATACCAACAAAATCAAAGGACCCTTTAAATAGCAAAAAGAAGATGGCAACACCTCCGGTAATTGCAGTAGCAATTTTTAAGGCTCTCAGTTTCTCTTCCCCTTTTTCGAAATCATTGAACAAGCGCACTAACCCGAAAATCGCAAGTATAGGAATACAAAGCTCCAAAATTACCTGAATGGAAGTTACCGCCCTAAACTTGTTATACATCGGCACGTAATCGATAAAGAAATCAGTTAAAAACCCTAGATTCTTTCCGTAGGATAATAGTAAGGACATGATCGTGCCACCTACTAGCCACCATTTCAATCGGCCTTTCACCATAAAAAGTCCAAAGACAAAAAGAAACAACACTACGGCACCAACATAGGCTGGAGCTTCAACAATAGGCTGTTTCCCCCAATAGGTTGGGATGTGTTTAACTTCACGTAAGGCCTCCACAGGACTTGCACCAACTGAAGTATAAAATTTATACATTTCTGAGTCCTTACCTACATCTTCGCCATTCCCACCACCTAGAAGTCGGGGAATAAAAAGATTGAAGGTCTCCAAAAATCCGTAACTATATTCTGTAATATAATCTTTATCTAAACCAGAAGTGACATCCTTTGGAGACCCATCAGAATTAATGGTCAATTCACTCTTGCCACGAGTACTTTCTTTGACATACTCTTGGGTAGCCATAATGTTAGTTGCATTCAATCCGATAGCTAGGAGAACCGCAAAAAACATAATCCCTACCGATTTAAAAAAATGTGGTAAGAGCTTCTTTTTATAAGCGTCGAAAAGGTAAACCGCCCCTAAAATCAACACTAACAAAAACAAATAATAAGTCATTTGATAGTGGTTAGCACTTAACTCAAGCGCCATGGCAACTGTGGTTAGCAAAAACCCGAAGATATATTTCTTTTGAAAGACGAGCAGAATCCCGCTCAAGACTAAAGGCATATAAGCAATAGCGTGCGCTTTACTATTATGACCGACCCCCAAAATAATAATAAGATAGGTAGAAAAACCAAAGGCTAAAGCACCAAGTGCCGCCAGTTTAAAATCGACTTTGAGCGTTAACAATAGGATATAAAATCCCATAAAATAAAGAAAAAGATAATCTGCCGGTCTTGGCAGAAAACGCAGTGCAGTATCTAATTTCTTGATATAGTTGTGAGGATATTTCGCTCCTAACTGATAGGTAGGCATACCACCGAACGCACTGTTGGTCCAATAGGTTTCCTCGCCAGTTGCTGCTCTAAAATCGGATTGCTGTTTGGACATCCCGATATAATGCATGATATCACTTTGGAAAATCTGCTTTCCACTCAACACAGGATTGAAATAAGCCAATGAGAGTGCAATAAAACCAACGACTATTAAAAGATGTGGGAGGAACTTTTTGAATGACAATGCCATGAAGAATTGAGGTTGTTTAATTGTGGCAAATTAATCAATTTCTTCGTAATCGACGTACTCGCCTACTTTTTTATTGGAAGATTGGTGCTGTTGTGGCATTTTGTCTATAACGGTCTCACCTTCTTTAGGACGGTTTCTGTCTGGTTGTTGCTGCTGTTGAAACTGTCCTCCAAAACGTTCTTCTACCTTTTTTGACACATAACGCAGAAAATAAGGTGCAAAAATCCGTGTAAGAATTTTTGCCCCATACCATACCAATAAAATAATCAAAATGGTTCTTAAAAAACCAGTAAAGGATGCCATTTGCATGATGAAATTAAATTTTTTCCAAAAATACAATTCTTGGTCTTGAAAAACGGTTATAATTACTTAAATAATACATAAAATATCCATGTTTAGGGCGGTTGAACAGTTACGATGGACTGATTCGTCTATTTCAAGCTCCTGCTTTCAAATGATTAAAATCAATTCAAAACCAAAAAAAATATGTAGTTTTGAACCAAATAATTACGAAAATGAAACCTATCAAATTTTACATAGTCTTTTTAATTTTCAGTGCCAGCCAATTCGCTTTTAGTCAATATACGGAGGTCATTAATTCCAATAGACCAGGGGTATCCCAAAGTGCTTTTTCGGTGGGAACCAATGTTATTCAATTTGAAGCGGGACCCTATTTTGAGAAGGAAAAACACACGCCTTTAAAATATGACGTTTCTGGCTTTGGGGTTGATTTCGGTGCACGTTACGGTCTGCTTTTTGAAGATCTTGAAATCAACGTACAAGGTACTTACCAAAATGATACCTATACTTCAAATGCCTCCTCTATTCCTCTAGAAAATAAACGGGCTAACTTTAAAAACCTTACTGTGGGTGCAAAGTATATGATTTATGATCCTTACCGGAATGCAAAAGAAGAAAAACCAAATTTATACAGCTGGAAAGCTAACCGACAATTCAAATGGAAATCCTTGATTCCTGCAGTAGCGGTTTATGCAGGTGCTAATTTTGACACTAAAAACAATCCTTACACTGGTCCAGGAATTGAAGGTTTCAGTCCAAAAATAGCCGTGATATCTCAAAACAATTTTGCAGGCGGTTGGGTATTTGTCATTAATTTGATCAAAGATCGCATAGGTACTGATTATTCAGATTTCCAATACATATTTACCTTAACCCATTCTTTAAATGAACATTGGGTTGTTTTTGGAGAAACCCAAGGTATCCAAAGTGATTTTTATGCAGATAACCTATTCCGCTTTGGTGGCGCTTATCTATGGAACAAAAATTTTCAACTGGACACTGCTCTAACATTTAATACTAAGGATACCCCTTCTGTTTTTGGAGTTAATTTCGGAATGTCCTACCGCTTGGATTTTCATAAGGACAAAGTTATTGACAACGGTAGTCCCGCTGATGACGAGTTAAGACTTCAAGAGCGAAAAATTCAGAAACAAAAAGAAATTGATTTTGAGAAAAATAAAAAATCAAAAAAAAAGAGCAAATTATAAGACTACTTTATGATTACAATTAAAGAAGTGCATTCCCCTAAGGACTTAAAGACCTTTGTTAAATTTCCTTTTCAGCTTTATAAAGATTGTGACAAATGGGTGCCGCCCATAATCAAACAAGAATTGGATACGTTCAATAAAAAGAAAAATCCAATATTTAATGACGCTGAGGCTACATTCTTTTTGGCCTATAAAAACAATGAGGTCGTTGGCAGAGTCGCCGCAATTATCAATTGGCTAGAGGTCAATCAGCAAAAACAAAAGAAGATGCGTTTTGGTTGGTTTGATGTGATTGATGATGTGGAAGTCACCAAAGCCTTATTGTCGAAAGTTCATGAAATCGGTAAAGCAAATGACCTGGATTATGTCGAAGGTCCTGTAGGGTTTTCAAATTTGGATAAAGTGGGGCTATTGACTGAAGGCTATGAATTTGTCGGGAGCATGATTACTTGGTACAATTATCCGTATTATGTCGATCACTTTAGGGAATTAGGCTATACAGACGAAAAACTATATTCTGAAAGTCATTTTCCATTTTCCAATGTCAAACCAGAATTCTTCCTTAAAGCACAAGAACTGATCAAAAAACGTTATCAACTAAGACCCTTAAAGTTTACCAAAACTGAAGAAGTGATGCCGCATGTTGATAAAATGTTTGATCTTTTTAATAAATCCTACGCGTCTTTATCTTCTTTTGTTGCAATTACAGATATCCAAAAGGAATATTTTAAAAAGAAATTCATCAGTTTCGTAAATCCAGAATACATCAAGTTTGTAGTTGATAAAGATGATAATTTGATAGCCTTTGCAATTGTCATGCCTTCATTTGCGAGAGCTTTACAGAAAACAAATGGCAAATTATTTCCATTTGGCTTCAGACATATCTTACATGCCAAGAAACACAGTAAAGACGTTCTATTTTATTTGATTGGGGTGCTTCCCGAGTACCAGAACAAAGGAGTGACTGCAATAATTTTCAATGAATATTATGATGAATTTACCAAGAAAGGGATCCAAAACTGTGCTAGGACTCCAGAGTTGGAAGACAATCTAGCCATTCATCAAATTTGGAAACATTTTAAACCTGAAGTTTTTAAGAGACGAAAAACAGTGAAGAAGGATATCTCCTAATTGAAATTACAAAACTTAAAATTCCAAATACCAAAAGCTGTATCACAGAAATTCGCTGAGAACACATTGAGCTTTACAGAGAAAAGCTTGATGGACTTCTTCAGATTTAAAAACCATCTCCCATAATTTGATTTTTAAAAACCTCGAAGGTCATTTGACGCTCGAGGTTTTTCTTTTTACAGTAAATTGAGATCTAATAAGATATTTTGGCGATTAATGTTATTTTATTAAATACAATTTAAAAGCACATTAAATGGTTTTTTGATAGTTTAACTCTGAAAACCTCCAAGATAACTTAAAATATTTGTGAAAATATTATTATTATAATTCACAATATTAGTTGTAATTTACCCTTCAAATTATTCTCTTAATATTTTTATTTGTGTAACTAAATCAAAGAATTCCATGGGAAAAAACTATTTTAATTTTTCTGAAACTAACCCAAGCTAATTCTTCAGCCCTAAATCGGAAGCGTATCGTTTAATACCACAACTAAAAGAAGCGAAAGCGGAAATCATATTACATGCGACGATGGCACGAAATGGTGGAGATATGGCAAATATGACCAGAGAAAGCGCCGCCATATTGACTGCGGCAGGTATTCCTGTAAGTATTGAAGGTGGATATGAAGCTTACGTACCAAAAACAAGAATTGTTTTATTTGAGGCAGGTCAAGCTGTGGTACATGGACTTTCTTTTGATGAGGCTCTAAAAACGATTACTTTAAATCCCGCTAAATTATTAGGAATTGATACCCGCGTTGGAAGTATCGAAAAAGGTAAAGATGCTGATTTAGTTCTTTTTGATGGAGATCCTTTTGAATATTTAACAAAAGTGAAAATGGTTTTTATTGATGGTGAAATGGTGGCAGAAAACGATTAGACTTTTGCAATCATGCTATCGATTCGAACTGAATAGCTTTATTTAAAACTTTAAAATCCCTGTCTGTCCTCATGCTCACGGGGATTTTTTTCCTTATAATATTTAATTTAACCTTAGTCTATGAATAATCAGCACATTTCCGGAATAATAAAGCAGTTTCAGCAGTATAAATCTACTGGCGACAAAACTATGACCCAACTTTCATTTGAGGATATCAACTATCAGCCCAATGAAGATTCCAACAGTATTTCGATTATTGTAAAACATTTGGTTGGGAATATGTTGAGCCGTTCGACGAATTTTTTAACAGAAGACGGCGAAAAAGAATGGCGCCAACGTGATCAGGAATTTGAAGCATCCTATAGGACTAAAGAGGAGCTGTTAGCCAATTGGGAAAAAGGCTGGAACTGTTTGTTTGATGCGATTTCTCCTTTAAAAGAGGAGGATCTCAATAAAATCATATATATCAGAAAAGAATCCTTTACGGTATCGGACGCCCTAATTAAACAATTGGCGCACTACGCCTACCATATTGGACAAATGGCTTATGTTGGCAAAATGCTTAAGGGCGATCAATGGATTTCTTTATCCATCCCTAAACGAAAAAATCTTTAACTGAGATTTCGATATTTAAATCGGTCATTCGAAAATGCAGGATGAATTTGAACTTGAAGTCGAAGTTGCCTGCCCGTCCACAACTTTAACGAAGGCGCGAAATTGAAGTTGCTCGACAATAGCTTTTGTGGCGACGGAAAATTCAAATCATCTCCCCACCTCCCAACTCCACAACTCACAACTTCACAACCAACATCTCCGCACAATTCACGGCATAAAAACTATTCACTTTTTGATTTTTCTAATTTGCTATTTAAAATTTACTTTTTGTACCTTCGTAGCTTATAATCACGATTAAAAAATTCTCATGAGTAAATACGATATCATTGTTCTTGGAAGTGGTCCTGGTGGCTACGTTACTGCTATTAGAGCATCACAATTAGGTTTCAAAACTGCAATTATTGAAAAAGAAAGTCTTGGTGGGGTTTGTTTAAATTGGGGCTGTATCCCAACGAAAGCCTTGTTGAAATCGGCAGAGGTTTTCGAATATCTTAAACATGCTGAAAACTATGGTCTTTCTGTAAAAGAAGCGGACAGAGATTTTTCAGCAGTTGTAAAACGAAGCCGCGATGTTGCCGGTGGCATGAGCAAAGGTGTTCAGTTTTTGCTAAGGAAAAATAAAATTGACGTCATTGAAGGTTTTGGAAAACTTAAACCTGGAAAGAAAGTTGATGTTGATGGTAAAGAATATAGTGCAGATCATATTATTATTGCAACTGGCGCACGATCAAGAGAACTGCCAAGCTTAAAACAAGACGGCAAAAAAGTGATTGGCTACAGAGAAGCGATGACTTTAAAAGAGCAACCTAAAAAGATGATTGTCGTAGGTTCTGGCGCTATTGGTGTTGAGTTTGCCTATTTTTATAAATCGATGGGAACTGATGTGACCATTGTTGAATTTTTACCAAATGTGGTACCTGTTGAAGATGAAGAGGTTTCAAAACAATTGGAAAAATCGTTTAAGAAAATTGGAATCAATATCATGACTTCTTCTGAAGTTACTAAAGTAGATACTTCTGGAGCAGGTGTTGTTGCAACTATAAAAACTGCCAAAGGAGAAGAGACTCTTGAAGCAGATATCATTCTTTCGGCTGTAGGTATCAAATCTAATATTGAAAATATTGGATTGGAAGAAGTAGGCATTGCAGTTGACCGAGATAAAATTTTAGTCAATAGCTATTACCAAACCAATATCCCAGGCTATTATGCTATTGGTGATGTTGTACCTGGACAGGCGCTTGCTCACGTCGCTTCCGCAGAAGGTATCTTATGTGTAGAAAAAATTGCAGGACAAAATGTTGAGGCTTTGGACTATGGGAATATTCCTGGTTGTACCTATGCCACTCCTGAGATTGCAAGTGTTGGAATGACCGAAAAAGAAGCCAAAGAAAAAGGTTACGATATTAAAGTCGGTAAATTCCCTTTCTCTGCCTCAGGTAAAGCCAGTGCATCTGGAGCTACAGATGGTTTTGTAAAAGTGATCTTTGATGCTAAATATGGCGAATGGTTAGGCTGCCACATGATTGGTGCAGGTGTAACTGATATGATTGCTGAAGCCGTTTTAGGACGTAAATTAGAGACTACAGGACATGAAGTGTTGAAAACTGTACATCCGCATCCAACGATGAGTGAAGCGGTCATGGAAGCAGTTGCTGCGGCTTATGGCGAAGTGATTCATTTATAAGCTGGGGGAGTTAGAAGTACGAAGCTCGAAGTTCAAAGTAAAATAATAAAAAAGCGATTCAATATTTGAATCGCTTTTTTTATGCTATTGGAATTTGGGTTTTGAATATTTTGTAATTTCTTTTAAATTTTTAATCCCAACCCGAAAAACAAACCATTTGGTGCCAATTCATCAATACCTAAGGCAAATTTGATGTGAACATCTAAAGCCTGTGTGAGTTCATAGCTGGAACTAAGGTCTGCACCAATCTTCAGTTTGTTATTGTAAAAATCAAAAAAATAGTTCACACTTGGCCCTGCCATGAAGTGCAATCTATTAGCAACTTCATATTTCGCATAAATGGGCACATTCAAAAAATTGAAATCACCCACTGAAATATATAAAACTTCAGGCTGAACACTCAAAAAATCATCAATTGGGAATTCTACAAACACCCCGCCATAAAATCCAGTTTCAGAAGTTACATAAACACCCAAATTCTGCTGATCCACAGTAAAAAAAGTCTTATTCAAGCCACCTTTCACTCCAAATCTAGTGTCAACATTTTGAGCACTGAGTACAAACGAAGATATTATATGGAATAGGGCTAAAATGATAATTTTACAAGTCATATCTAAGCATTCAAAAAGCTTTGGATGGCCAATTCATAACTCTGCAATCCAAATCCAACGATCACACCTTTTGCATTTGCCGCAATATAGGAATGATGTCTAAAATCTTCGCGAGCAAAAGTATTCGAAATATGTACTTCCACTACCGGCGTTGTGATCGCCTTTACCGCATCTCCAATCCCCACCGAAGTATGCGTATAAGCGGCAGCATTCAAAATAATGCCATCATAACTGAAACCAACTTCCTGAATTTTTGAAATCAGTTCGCCTTCAATATTAGATTGGAAATGATCAATTGCAACATGAGGATATTTGGCTTTTATTTCTTCTAAAAATCCAGTTAAAGAGAGACTTCCGTAAACTTCGGGCTCTCGGGTGCCCAATAAATTCAAGTTTGGGCCATTTATGATGATCAGTTTTTTCATGATATAAAAGTATAAAAATATAAACGCATAAAAAAACCACCAAGCATGTTGGTGGTTTTAGTATATAAAGTGAGGTGTTTAATTTTATAATTTAAACAACAAACCAAATTGTGCAGTGTCAAAAAAGTTATTGAACACGTTGATGTTTCCGTTAAAACCTGAAACTGCTTTACCACCATCAACTTTAGCAGATGAATATGACAATACATCAGCAAGACCAAAAGAAATAGCGATATTTTCAGTTACGAAATAGTTAATGCCCAAATTAAGGCCTGCACCAAAGCCATCGGCTTTAACGTCAGTGATCTTATTTTTGCTGGATGCATAACCAAGATCAAGTTCTGTATAAGTCTTAAAACGCTTACCTAAATCTAAAAAGTAGTAACGTGCAAAAACTCCAGCACCAAATGACTTGTTATCGCTCACATCAGTTCCTCTAACTTCAGTGGTTGCAGAGTTGTATGATCCTTGTACTCCTACTGCAAAATCTTCAGTTAAAAAATAGCCAACTTTAGGATTAATTGAGAATCCGTTCGTTTTTGTGTCAGTGTTTTTGTTATTTGTACTGTTGAATCCAAGACCACCTTCTAAAATAATCCCGCCTTCTTCAAAACCATAAGTAGTTTCTGCTTCTTGAGCATTGACATTTGATAATCCAAAAACTGCAATTGCAGCCATAATCATTACTTTTTTCATTTTTGTTAATTTAAGTTATTAGTAAATTTGAAGGTGCAAAAGTAGCCCTATAATTACTTTTAAAAAAAGTAAAACTGAAGTATTTACTGATGTTTCAAGAGTTTTCACCGCATAAAAAAACCGAAGCGTCTAACTTCGGTTTGTATAATACTGATAGCGTTTCAGTTGTCGTTAAAATGAAAATCCAACACCAAATTGCCAAACAGCACTTTTAACATCTGCATCTCCAATAAGGAACGCGTCATCCTTAATAATACTGGTTAATCCAAGATTATAGCGTGCTGAAAGCGAAAAACCATTGTCAAATTTATACCCTGCTCCTAGCGCCAAGTTGGTATCAAAATTTTTGATCACAGAATCATCTGGATCTACTTCAACCGTGCCCATCGCTCCAGAATCATAGTCAACTTCTTCCTTTACTTTAAATCCGAATTGTGGACCTGCTTCTGCATAAAGACCTTTTATAAGATATACTTTAGCCATTAAAGGAACTTGAATGTAATCCAATTTATATTCGGCCTTATCATTCAAATTAAATCCTTGACCTGAATACAAAACCTCTGGTTGAAAAGAGAAACGCTCACTGATTGGGATTTCCAAAAATAATCCCAAATGGAAACTTGTTCTGGAATCGAGATCTCCAACATCGTCTCCCGTAATATTAGAAAGATTGACACCACCTTTTACACCAAATTGCGTTGTGGTGTTGTCTGACTGCGCGTAAATGGAGGTGGCGCTTATAATAGTCACTAATGTTGCTAAAAATAAATTTTTCATAAATAAGTTTTTAAGTTATAATAAGTTATAATTTGATATACGTTAAGAAACGCCTTACAAGATTTCCTCTTAACAGAGTTTAACACCATTTATTGAATTTTAACGTTTCATTTACTAGATGGACTGTTTTGAAATTTATAAGACCATATCTATGAGGGCAAATATCTAGGCCTACCTCCTGCCATATTGACTTCAAACGCATTTTTTTTAACGGAAATGGTTAGTCTGTGTTGCCTCAAAAAATAGGTGACTTTTAAACTTCCATCATAAATACAATAATTACAATGTATAAACTTGCTTCCAGTTTATTTGTAATTGGTAATATTGCAGATTGCAAAGAAAAAATTATAACTTTCTTTAAAACCTAAAATCACAATTCATGAAATGGCATGATGCTCTGAATGATTATCAACTCTATCTGAAGATTGAACGGGGTTTGTCTCAAAATTCCATCGCCAACTACACTTTCGATATTAAGAAACTCATTAAATTTTTAGAAGAAAATGAAATGATCATCTCGCCAATTGAGATTGAGCACACCGCGTTACAACAGTTTATATATGAAACCTCTAAAAAAGTTAATGCCAGATCTCAAGCGCGGATCACCTCAGGGTTGCGAAGTTTTTTTGGATATTTAGTCTTTGAAGATTATAGAAAGATTAACCCGTTAGATCATATTGAATCGCCAAAAATTGGTCAAAAACTTCCAGATACCTTAAGTCTTGCCGAAATAGACAAACTCATTGGAGCAATCGAACTGACCAAGGAATATAACGGCGTCCGAATTGGAGAGCGCGATCGCACCATTTTGGAAACACTTTACAGTTGTGGTCTGCGCGTTAGCGAATTGACCAATCTCAAAATTTCCGATCTTTTCTTTGATGAAGGGTTTATTAAAGTTACTGGAAAAGGAGATAAACAACGCTTTGTTCCAATTGATGAGTCCACCCAAAAATACATTAGCATTTATAAAGATGAAGTCCGTTCAAAAATAAACGTTCAAAAAGAAGATAAAGACACCCTCTTTTTAAATCACAGAGGAAAACAGCTCACACGAGCCATGATTTTTACCATCATAAAAAGGCTCGCTGAAAAAATAGAGCTCAAAAAAACCATTTCCCCACATACGTTTAGGCATTCCTTTGCCACCCATTTATTGGAAAACGGCGCCGATTTGAGAGCCATTCAACTCATGTTGGGACACGAAAGTATAACCACTACTGAAATTTATATGCACGTGGATCGTTCACATTTAAGTGATGTGTTGAAAAGATTCCATCCAAGAAAATAATGCGTTTCAGCGATTAAACTTTCCAATTATCGCATTTTTTCTTATATTTCGCCCTTATACACATTTTTTACCCAACACTCTCTAAAGGGATGAACCCACCTACAAACAAACCGAATATCTCTCTTGCCAGTGAAGAGGATTTAAAAACTTATAAATACAAATATGCCTTAGACAATTCGTCTATAGGGATATGGGAATGGGATATGGTAAATAATAAAATGCATTATTCTGAAGCCTCAAAAATTATTCATGGTTACGAGAATTCAGAATTAGACTTGCTTAAAAGACACTGGAGAGAAGCCATACATCCCGAAGATTTGGAAAGCCTTCAAAAAGCTGTGGACGATCATATCCAAAATATTACCCCAGAATATAAAAGTGAACATCGTATTTTATACAAGGAAGGCTCTTATAAATGGGTTTTGGATTTTGGTAAAATTGTAGCTTTTGATGAATATAATGCACCTAAAACTTTCATTGGCACAACCATTGACATTACCCAAAGAAAAGAAGACGAAGAGCGCTTAAGACAAGATTTGAGTGTCATTAGCAATCAGAATAAAAAACTCGCCAATTTCGCGCATATTGTCTCCCATAATCTGAAAGAACACGCTGGAAATTTCGAGAGTCTTTTGAGCTTTTATAAAGAGGCAAATAATGAGGATTATAAAGATGAAATTGTCGATCTTTTAATGACCGTTTCTGATTCTCTGACCAAAACTATTGATAATCTTCGTGAGGTCGTTTCTAAACAATCTCAAGCAAAACTTGAAATCAAACCGTTAAGGCTTAACGATTATATCAACAAGGTTATTGATTTATTAGAATTGGATATCGTCGAAAAGAACGTTATTATAAAAAATAAGGTTAGTGATGCACTCGTGTTATATAGTAATGAAACCTATCTGGAAAGCATTATTTTAAATTTGGCTTCCAATGCGCTAAAGTATTCACATCCTGAAAGACAACCCGTCATTACAATTGATGCCTTTACCACCCCAACAAGCATAACAATTACGCTTGAAGACAATGGACTAGGGATTGATCTTGTAAAATATGGCCACGATATTTTTGGGCTCTACAAAACCTTTCACAACAATAGCAATGCTGAAGGTATTGGCCTTTATCTCACCAAAAACCAAATTGAAGCTCTTGGTGGCGAAATAACCGTGGAGAGTATTGTTGATGAAGGCACTAAGTTTATCATCACTATTGCGGAGAAGAAAAAAGACCAGAGCGTTTCAAAATCAGCCTATGTTTACAATAGTAGAAACTAATATTTTTTAATGATTTCTTCAAAATTTACTTCTCATTAGTGATGAGAGCATTCTTTCTTAAACCCTTTCACTTTCATTGTTAGACATTGATCCCAAATTCATAATGTACTATGTAACAGAGAATTGTGCCTCCTTCAGAAAATATGAGATAGGTGAAATAAAATTTTAAAATTCATTAAAAATTCCTAACTTTAACTATTCCCTATATAGTTTATTATAGCATTTAACAAATTTAACCCTATTGGCGTAAATTTAGGTGTACACCTGATGCCGATTTTAAACAAATGCTATGACTTCACCAGAATCGGGATTACAAAAGTTAAATCTAAACTCGACATTTGTGGACAATCTCAAATGGCAATTAGCACTGGAGTATTCCGACATTGGAATGTGGGAGTATGATGCCGTATCTGATCGGTTGTTCTTCTCAGAAGGTTCAAGAAAAATTATTGGAGTTTCAGAAACTTTTGTTGGTGCGGATACCAATTATTGGAATGAACGTGTACACCCCGATGATAGAATGAAATATCATCAAGATTTTCAAGACCATCTCAATGGATTAAAATCCATGTATGAAAATGAGCATCGGATACTATGTGAAAATGGCACTTACAAATGGATCCGTGATAGAGGCAAGATTGTAGAATGGGGGCCAAATAACGAGCCAAAAAGAATTATTGGCACACACACTGATATTACGACACAAAAACAAGATCAGGACACAATTAACGCCTCCTTAGCAATTGTTACTGAACACAACAACAAGCTAAAGAATTTTGCGCACATTGTTACGCACAATCTAAAACAGCATACGGCAAATTTTGAAAGTTTATTGGAGCTTTATGATGAAACCGAAACTCCCGATGAAAAGGAAGAAATAATGGCACATTTAAGGATGCTTTCCCATTCATTGACAAAAACCATTGTGAACCTTCACGATGTTGTACGTGAGCAAAACACGAAAACCAATCTCATTAAAAAGATCTTTATTACCGAAGAGATAAATAATATTTTAGAGGTTCTTAAGTTTGTTATTACTGAAAATAAAGCCACCGTCCATAATAAAATAAACGAAAAATTATTCCTTTATTATAACTACTCCTATTTCGAAAGCATCATTCAGAACCTCTTGTCTAATGCCATAAAATACAAACATCCAGACAGAGATCCCGTAATCACCATTGATTGTGCTTATGACAAACAGGAATTTAAACTTATCATTTCAGATAACGGCATCGGTATTGATCTGGATAAATACGGTAATGACATTTTTGGATTGTATAAAACCTTTCATCATAATAGAGATGCAGAAGGCATTGGTCTCTATTTAATAAAAAATCAAATTGAAAGTTTTGGTGGCCAAATTACGGTAGAGAGCACTATAAATGAGGGCACTACTTTTACGATTTATGTCAAAAACAAAAAAGTCTGACATTTGCCAGACTTTTTTATTTTCCATTAAAAGCGGTGTTTATTTCGCAATATTAACCGCTCTTGTTTCTCGTATTACGGTTACTTTAACCTGTCCTGGATACGTCATATCTGTTTGTATTTTCTGAGAAATCTCAAACGATAAATTAGCCGCCTGTTCGTCAGAAACACGATCACTCTCTACCAATACTCTCAATTCACGTCCTGCCTGAATAGCATAAGCTTTATTCACGCCATTAAATCCAAACGCAACATCTTCCAAGTCTTTTAAACGTTGGATATAAGAATCTAAAACCTGACGTCTTGCACCTGGTCTTGCTCCTGAAATAGCATCACATACCTGAACGATTGGCGCCAATAAAGTGGTCATTTCAATTTCGTCGTGATGCGCTCCAATGGCGTTACAAACTTCTGGTTTTTCACCATATTTTTCAGCCCATTGCATACCTAAAATAGCGTGTGGCGTTTCCATATCGGCTTCTGAATCTGGCACTTTGCCAATATCATGAAGTAATCCAGCACGTTTGGCGACTTTAGCATTTAACCCCAGTTCCGCAGCCATCACGCCACAAAGTTTAGCAACTTCACGTGAATGCTGTAATAAGTTTTGACCATAAGAAGAACGGTATTTCATACGTCCCACCAATTTAATCAACTCAGGATGCAGTCCATGAATTCCCAAATCAATTACGGTACGTTTACCAACTTCAATAATCTCTTGTTCTATTTGCTTTTTAGTTTTTTCGACAACCTCTTCAATTTTAGCTGGATGGATTCTTCCATCCGTCACTAATTTATGAAGCGATAAACGTGCAACTTCACGTCTTACAGAATCAAAGCACGAAAGAATAATGGCTTCCGGGGTATCATCTACAATGATTTCAACACCTGTAGCCGCTTCTATCGCACGAATATTTCGACCTTCACGTCCAATAATACGACCTTTAACATCATCGGATTCAATATTAAATACAGAAACACAGTTATCAATCGCTTCTTCCGTACCAATACGCTGAATGGTATTTATAATGATTTTCTTAGCTTCTTGCTGTGCCGTAAGTTTTGCCTCTTCCAAGGTATCCTGAATGTAGGCCATGGCATCAGACTTAGCTTCATTTTTAAGTGAATCTACCAGCTGTGCTTTAGCATCTTCAGCAGACAATCCCGAAATAACTTCAAGTTGTTTTACTTGGTTTTTATGAGCCTTGTCAACTTCATCTTTCTTCTTTTCTAAAAACTCCAAGCGAAAATCGTAATCCTTGATTTTCTCTTCTATTTCTTGAGATAATTTCTTGTTTTTAGCCAATTCATTAGACACTTGAGATTCTTTGTCACGCGTTCTCTTTTCAGCTTCGGCTATTTTTCTATCACGGGATAGAATAGTTTTCTCGTGCTCAGATTTCAACTCAATGAATTTCTCTTTGGCTTGCAGAAGCTTATCTTTTTTTGTGGTTTCACCTTCTGAATTCGCTTGTCTTATAATGGAATTCGCTTCCTCCTTTGCATTTTGAATAAGTTTAGAAGCATTGCTTCTTTCCAGTGTTTTTGCTACAATATATCCTAGTATTACGCCTAATACTACGCCACCAACAATTAATAAAATTGTGTTCGTATCCATGTTTAGTTTAGTTTAAAAAAAATTGAAAAAATTCAAACATCCCATTAAAACGGGGCTGGCCTAATCACACACCTCTTTTAAAAGCTGTGAAATTTAACCAAAAAAAAAGCCTACATCAGTTTCGAATTTTGTATAAACCCCTTAAAAACAAGTATAGGGCTAACAAGCTGATCAAAAATCTGCTCAAGGCAGCTCATTTTTACAACTTAAACTCACCCTTTTTAAAGAATTAACGTTGAGTTTATCAAAAAAATTAACTAATGTAGGCAGTAACCTATTTATTTAAAAGAACGTTAAGAGCTTAAATGTGAATGAAGAAGATCGTCCAAAGCGGTTAATCTATTTTTAACATCTTCACTAACATTGTCTTTATCTATTGCTTTTTGTTCCACTTGAGACGCAAATTGTAAAGCACACATGGCTAAAACATCTTGTTTATCTCTAACGGAATAATTTTGCTCAAACTGATTAATCATAGCTTCAATATTCTTAGCGGCTTTTCGCAATCCTTCTTCCTGATCAGGTGCAATCGTCAATGGATACATTCTGTTCGCTATGGAAAGCTTAATCTTTAGCTGTTCTGACATTAAATACTATACTTAAATTACATTACTGAGATAATTGTGCTATACAATGATCTATATCTTTTATTAATGTATTTATCTTGAGCTTTGTCTCTCGTTTATTTTCATCACTGCCCAACATTGAATTTGCAATTTTAAGAGCTTCATATTTCTCAATCCAAGAACGCAATGCTTCCTGTTGTTGAATAATCTTTTGCTGATAAACGGCCAATTCTTCAGACAGCTTCGCATTGGTTTGTTTTAAAACCTCTTGCTTGTGTAAAACTTTACTGATCTTATTCTCTAAAGAATCAACAATATCCTCAAATTTACCCATTTACAAATTTCAATACTGATGTAACAAAGTTAACATACCTGAGCAGAAATCACAATAGTTTTATCAAAAATTTTGAAAAAATAAGCAACAAGTGAGGTGAGGTAACTTAAACATCTAATAATCAATTAGCTAACGACCTCAAAAAGATTAAAAAAGTGTTGTCATTTCGCTTTATGATGGCAAGGTTGTACCTGTAAATCGGATTGCTTTAAGTGCACTTTTAAGTTTCGAGTTATATACATTCGATGGCAATAAGTTGATACGTTCTAACAATTAAAACCTAAAAAACTCGTTTTTATCCATCAGTTTCAAATCGAACAAAACTATTTAACCACGACTAACTTTAAAGCCTTCAAACTTTAGGCACTCCTAACTTTTTTTAATATTTTTAGCCATTCAAATCTAGCTATGAAGTTTCTTTTTTTATCCCTGTTTTTTACCACATTTGCCTTTTCACAAGTTGACTATCCTCAAGATTATTTCAGAAGTCCTTTAGACATTGAATTGATTCCTTCCGGAACCTTTGCCGAGCTGAGAACCAATCACTTTCATGCCGGTATGGATATCAAAACCCAACAAAGAGAAGGTCTCAATGTGTATACCGTTGCTGAAGGTTATGTAAGTCGTATTAAAGTGTCTCATTATGGTTACGGAAAAGTGATTTATATTACACATCCCAATGGTTATACTTCTGTTTATGGCCATTTATCAAGTTATGCGCCCATCATTGAAGCTTATGTAAAAGCGAAGCAATATCATGATGAATCCTATGAGGTTGAAATAATTCCCGCGGTTGATGAAATAAAAGTTAAAGCGGATGAAATCATTGCCTATTCTGGTAATACGGGAAGTTCTGGCGGACCGCATTTGCATTTTGAGATTAGAGATCAGCAAGAACGCGTGCTCAATCCCTTACTTTTCGGATTTAAAATCCAAGACAAAAAAATACCTTTCGTCACCACTGTTTACGCCTATACCAAAAACGATGATTCTTTTGTAAATGGTCAAAGTGGTCGCGTTGAACTGCGTCTCATCCCAAACAAAAACAAAGATTATACGGTTGAAAGTATTAATGCTTATGGCGATATAGGCTTTGGCGTGATTAGTTATGACCAACAGGATTTAGCGGTTAATCAGAATGGTATCAATGGGTTGACAACTTTTTATAATGGGAACAAAAAGTTTGAAATGGATTTTAACCGATTTGCATTCACTGAAACCCGACATATCAACAGATTTATTGATTATGAGCTGTTGAAAACTAAAAGAAGTTGGGTTCAGAAGTTGTTTGTGGAAAAAGGAAATGTGCTGAGTCTTTATAATCATTTGGATAATGATGGCTATGTTGCTATAACCGACAGCACGGCTTCAGTGTATAAAATCAAAATTAAAGATTTTCATGGCAACGAGTCGTGGGTTACGATTCCTATTAATGGGAAAAAAATGTCCAAAGCACCTAAAGTTGTTGATACAAGTACCAAAACCTATATTTTCTCTGAGCACCCCACGAATTTGAACGAAAAAAATGTGACCGTTTATTTTCCTTCCAACAGCTTTTATGAGGACACTTTTATTGATTTTAAAGTCAGCAATGACACACTTTATTTGCATAAGGATATCATCCCGCTTCAAAAAAATGTGAACATACAATATGATGTCAGCAACCATAAGGATGCCGATAAAGACAAACTTTATATTGCCGAATTGATTGGCAATAAAAGATACCCGAGTTATCTCAATACCAAAAGAAACGGCAATATATTATCAGCATCCTCAAACGCTTTAGGAACTTATACCTTGGTTAGAGATACACAAGGGCCAAAAATTTCCGCAACCAACTTTCAGGATGGGAAATGGTTGAGCAATTTCCGTTATCTTAAATTCAAAATCACGGATGATCTTTCAGGTATCAGTAATTATAGAGCTACCATTAATGGAAAATGGATTTTGGTGGAATATGAGTACAAGACCAATACCTTGACCTTTGATTTTAATGACAATGTGGCGACAGACACCAAAAATGAATTGAAACTCGTGGTCACAGATAATGTTGGAAATAGTTCTACATTTGAAGCAACTTTTTTCAGAAAATAAAACACCAACCATTTGAAACTATATGCTCACTTTTTGCGTTTCGTCCTTATAATACTTCCATTTTTGGGATGGTCACAAACCGCAACGATTAGGGGAATTATTTTGGATGAAGCTAATATGCCCGTTTCCAATGTCAGCATTAAATCGGACAACTCGGGAACAACGACTAATGACAATGGTTTTTATGAATTAAAAGTTCCCATACATGTTAATCTCACTGTTGAATTCACCCATATTTCATACAAACGTGTGGTCGCAAAATTCAGTCTTAAAAACGGGCAGGAAATAGAGTTCAATCCGGTAATGAATTTAAATGTCGAGCAAATTGCAACGGTTATCATTAATAGTACACATCGACAATCTGTAGATGGCGTGACCACCATTGCTCCTGCCTTACTTCGCTCGATCAAAGGTGCACAACCTGGCGTTGAAAATATTTTAAAAACTTTACCAGGAGTCAATATTTCCAACGAATTGAGTACTCAGTATTCGGTGCGCGGTGGTAATTTTGATGAGAATCTAGTTTACGTCAATGACATTGAAGTGTACAGACCATTTTTGGTACGCTCTGGACAGCAAGAAGGCTTAAGTTTTGTCAATTCTGATCTGGTGCAAAACGTCGATTTTACGGCAGGCGGATTTCAAGCGAAATATGGCGATAAACTATCTTCAGTGTTAGATATAACCTATCGAAATCCGATGAAATTTGGCATGAATGCCGACATTTCGTTATTAGGCGGTAGCATTTCTGCGGAAGCGGTATCAAAAGATTCAAAATTATCGGGCATTATTGGGTTGCGCTACAGAGACAATAGTTTAGTGCTAAACTCCTTAGAAACTGAAGGGAATGTAAAACCCGTATTTGCAGACATCCAAACGTATTTGACCTATAAGTTTACCGATAAATTCCAGGTCAACTTTTTAGGTAATATCTCCAGCAATACCTATGATTTCCAACCTAGAAACAGACAAACCAATTTTGGAACCATAGCCAATCCGATGGCTTTATTGGTGTATTATGAAGGCCAGGAAAAAGATGCGTACAACACGTATTTTGGAGCCTTTAAAGCGAATTATTTTGCCAGTGAGGATTTAACCTTAAAATTGATTGCCTCCACATTTCACACCACAGAAGAAGAGTATTTTGATATTTTGTCGCAATACCGCTTGGGTGAGGTAAACAGCAATATTGGCGATGAAAATTTAGGCAAAGTTGAATTTAGCGAAGGTATCGGTTCCCAATTAACCCATGGTCGAAATGATTTGGACGCCTTAATCATGAACGTTGAGCATAAAGGCGATTATCAGATTGATAATAACACCTTTGAATGGTCCATAAAATATACACATGAAGATATCCGTGATCGTTTGGTAGAATGGGAAGTGATTGATTCCGCTGGTTTTTCCATTAATCCACCAAAATTAGGCTTCTTCAATGATCAACCTTATCTGCCCTATCAAGGACCTTTGGTTGCTTTTCAGAATGTACGCGCTACCAATTATGTGCAAATTGACCGCTTTCAAGCGTATGCCCAATGGAGCAAACGTTCAGAATTAGGGAACAATGAGGTGTTTTATAATTTTGGAGTTCGAGCGCATAACTGGACGGTAAATGGCGATGGGATTGAAAGTAAAACGCAAGCCGTTTTTAGTCCGAGAGCGCAATTTGCCATCAAACCAGATTGGGAGAAGGACATGCTTTTTAGAGTGGCTGGTGGCTTGTACTACCAACCGCCTTTTTATAGAGAACTTAGAGATTCATCCGGTACTGTAAGACCTGATGTGAAGGCTCAAAAATCAATACATCTTGTTGTTGGCAATGAATACAGTTTTAAAATGTGGGATCGTCCTTTTAAATTGGTTTCAGAAGCCTATTATAAACATATGACTGATGTGAATCCTTATACTTTAGAAAATGTTAGGATTCGTTATCGTGCCAGAAATAACGCGGAAGCTTATGCCTATGGTTTAGATTTAAGATTGAATGGCGAATTCGTGCCAGGCACGGAGTCTTGGTTTAGTTTTGGGTATTTAAAAACCGAAGAAAACATTGAAAACCAAGGCTATATTGCAAGACCAACCGATCAGCGTTTAAAATTCGGAGTTTTGTTTCAGGATTATGTACCCAACATTCCTGCATTGAAAGTGTATCTGAATTTAGTATACAATACAGGAGTTCCTGGAGGTTCTCCTAGTTACGCCGATCCTTATCAGTATCAAAACCGACTACGGGCTTATAAGCGTGCTGATGTCGGTTTTTCTTATGTTGTTATCGTTGGAGAAGTAGCCGATAATGCCCAATGGAAAAGCATGTTTAAAGAATTGACCGTTGGCGTGGAAGTGTTTAACATGTTTGATGTGCAAAACTCCATCACGAATACTTGGGTACGGGATGTGTATAGCAAACGTCAATATGCGATTCCTAATTACTTGAGCCCGCGGGTGTTTAATGTGCGGGTATCGATGAGACTTTAGGTTCTATCTTTCTCTCGCGGAGCCGCAAATATTCTCTCGCGGAGCCGCGGAGACGCAGAGTTGCATAATTGTATACGAATTTCTTAATGTAGTAATATATACTTTCGTGTGAATTAGTGATCTCGACAACTTTATGCACATGTCTATAAAATCAGTGCAAATCATAAAAAATCAGCGTCATCAGCGTTCCATTGAAAAATCCAAAAACTAAATACCTAATTCCCAAAGAGTGTTTTATGAGATTTTGTGTTATTTGAATCTAATTGAAATCAGTGAAAATCTGTAAAAATCAGCATCACCAGCCAGAACTGAAGGGCAGGTCTGCGTTTCAATTATAAATTCCTATAAAAGCGGATAAAGTAATTTTTATTCAACAAATTCTTTTAAGATATCAATCACGTAATCCACATCTTCTTTGGTATTGAAACTAGAGAATGAAAATCTCACGGAAGGTTTCATTAAATTTTCGGCACTTAATATTTCAGAAAGCACGTGCGAATTTTGATTGCTCCCACTTTGACACGCTGAACCTTTAGAACAGGCTATTCCTTTCAAATCCAACTGAAAATGAAGCATTCCTCCTTTTGCTGGAGCAATTGGCAAACACACATTAATCAAAGTATAAGTGCTCTGATCCGGATTTTCACAGTTGCCGTTAAATGCCATATTTGGAGACAACGCTTTTAATCGATCAATAAAATAATTTTTTAATTCGAGGATTTGACTCTGCTCTTGTTCTAAATTGGCATAGCTTAATTTCAGAGCTTCTTCCATGCCTACTATATTATGAATGCTTTCGGTACCTGCGCGATACCCACGCTCCTGCTCGCCGCCATATATAGAAGCTTTGAGGCCTGAACCTTTTCGCATAAAAGCAAAACCAACGCCTTTTGGACCATGAAACTTATGCGCACTTGCTGCTATAAAATCCACGGGAATGGTTTGTAAATCCAATTGATAATGCCCTACTGATTGCACCGTATCACTATGAAATAAAGTGTTATTCTTTTTACAAAGATCTGCCACTTTTTTAAGATCCAATTTATTCCCAATTTCATTATTGACATGCATCAAACTGACCAGTTTCTTGTTGGAAGATTGTAATAAACGCTCCAAATCATGCAAGTCAATTACACCGTTTTCGAGCAATTTTACATAGCTAATGGTAATGCCATATTCGCTCTGAAGATGCTCGACCGTGTGCAAAACGGCATGATGTTCTAATTTACTGGTAATGACTTCAGTAACCCCCAAATCCCGGACCGCACTTCGCAAAACCAAATTGTCCGCTTCCGTACCACCAGCTGTAAAGACAATCTCAGAGGCATTGACATTAAAAAATGACGCAATTTTTTTTCTGGAGGTTTCAATTAACGATTTGGCAGAACGTCCCATGCTGTGTGTTGAGGATGCATTGCCATATTGTGAGCGCATAACCTGCGTCATACGATCAATAACAGCATCACGCATTGGGGTTGTTGCTGCATTATCAAAATATACTTGTCTCATTCTAAATTCCTTTCAAAAAGCAAAAATACTCCAAATAAAATTATTTCGTAGATGCGACCTTATAAATTACCAAATGCCTTATTTTTGTTGCTAAATTGTTTGAAATGCAAAAATTACTGTACTTATTATGCTTTTGTTTGTTGGTTTCTGCTTGTGATGATGGCGACGTCATTGATGTGAAATTGGATTTTGATAAAGAGCTGTCTATATGCAATTTAAGTGCTGGGAATTACTTTTTATATGACACCAAAAAAAATCCTTCAGAGTCTTTAAGCTTAATATTTCCAAAAAACTCCAGAACTGACTCCATTTTCAATCCTCCGAAAAATAATTACAAAACCACTTTGACCATTAATGGTACGACTACCCTATTCAATTACCGTACTTATGATGGCAGTCCTGAAAATTTAATTTGTAATCTATTGCCTGATGCCACTACCCATATTCTTAAAGATTATGCGGCAAATTCTGGTACCGTCACTATTATCACAACTTATGTTGATGATGACGATGACGGCATTCCTGCAGACGTAGAAGATGCCAATTTAGATGGCGATAACAATCCTGCAACAAATCCAACCGATTCTGACGGCGATGGCATTCCTGACTATTTAGATGCGGATGATGATAACGATAATGTGTTAACTAAAGATGAAAAACACAATTACAATAAAATTGATGGTCTTTCCAAAGCGCAAGATACAGATGGCGATGGCATTCCTGATTATTTAGATAATGACGACGACGGCGACGGTGTTTTGACACGTCACGAAGACGCAAATTTAAATGGAAATCCTATGGACGATCGTGATAGTAGTTCTCCTACGCCTGGAGTTCCAAGATATCTTGACAAAGAAGCCAAGGATACTTACGATTATCAAAAACTCAATAAAAACAGATACAAACGCACCTACACGATCAAGTTTTATATTAATAATGTCAACTTGGATGTTATTAGCTTAACTGAAATTGAATTTGGAACCTACACTTACAGTATCATGATTGAAAGTGACTAAAAAATCTCGATATTCTCGCAACCTATTTTTTCAGAAAAATAGTCGCGAAGGCTTTATCCTAAAGGCTATTAGGAACCTAAAGTGCGTTCAAAATTGTGAAACTTATTGGAAAACAGATGGATTATGGCAACAACAGAAAGCCGTTAAGGCCTATCCATTTTGATAGATATAGACTTCCATCGCTCCTAATCCATATTTCTGGAAATCGGCATCGTAGAATTTTATATTGTCATAACGACTAAAAAGTGTTTCCAGTTCCATTTTAAGAATGCCTTCGCCAACGCCGTGAATAAACACAATTTTTTGAATGCGTTTGCTGATGGCAAAATCCAATTGTCGTGTAGCCGTATTTAATTGTAAGGTCAACATATCAAAATTGGATAAATTTCGCTGGTTATCTGTGAGATTATGAATATGCAAATCCACTTCCATGGTAGGCTGGTTGCGCTCTTTCGGTTTTACCTTTACAGATTTCCGTTTGATGTGCTGCTCCTTTTCGGAAAGCACTTCGCGCACCGAATGCTCAGTAAAAATATTGGATTTCAAAGTGTCCTTCCCTTCCATTTTGAGCAATTCGTTGGCATTAAAATCCATAAGAAAGCCATCTTCGGTCTCAATAAAAATGGTTGAGCCGTCAATTTTTGAAACCGTTCCAGAAATGGCTTCGTCCAAAACAGTTACCTTATCTCCTTTTTTAAAATTCATGACTAATCTTCGTTATCAGAAGGTGTTTCTTGATCGTATTTACTCGGAATCCTTTTTGAAATGCGGTACACGCCCATCATCAAAATCATAATGCCTCCAATCAGTACATATTGATTTTGCTCTACTCCAGCCTTGGCATAAATGGCAATAAAACCACCAATAATTATTAATAGAACATTGATTACTCTTGACATATTCATAAATAAGTTATTTACACGAAATGACGAAATTAAACATTTTGAATCGAAATACCTTTGATTTTTGGCAAATCTAAGCTTAAAAATTCTATTTGATAAGTCCTTTCTTTTTATACATTTGTGCATGACTTTTTACAATTTCATCAATCCCGAAGACTTCATGTTGCCTTGTCTCAACAAACAACTCTTTGGGATAGAGTGCTTGGGTTGTGGTATTCAACGCTCCACATTGTTTCTATTTAAAGGTGAGTTTTTGCTGGCTTTTAAAATTTACCCCGCGATTTACACACTTTTTTTATTGGCGCTTTTTCTTATATTTAACCTCTTTAAAAAGTTCAAATATGATTATAACATCAAGATGGGTTTAATTGTCTTAAATGTTATTATCGTAGTTACCAGTTATCTAATCAAAATAAACCACTAAAAATCCAATCACATGGAAAAACAACAACTCCCGAACGCAACCCTTATTTTAGTCTTTGGAATCTTATCTATAGTTACCTGCTGCTGCTATGGTATTATTGGCTTGCCTTTAGGCATCATCGCTATAGTTCTGGCCAATAAAGCGACTGCTCTTTATGCGACAAACCCAGAATTATACACTGGATTTCAAAATGTAAAAACAGGAAAAATCCTTGCTATAATCGGTGTTATATTAAATGCTATTTTCTTGATAACAGTGATTTGGATGTACGTCAGCTTAGGAACCGAGGGGATTCAAGACATGCAGGAACAGTGGATGAAAGGTCTTAATGAAGGTGTGGTAGAATAATTTCCATTCAGACATAAAAAAAGCGACTAAAAATTTTAGTCGCTTTTTTTATCCGTTTTTTCACAATTTACATTGTTGCTGAAATCATGGCAATCACTACAATCAAAACATACAAACTGATAATGACAATCGTAAAAACACCCAAGAACTTATAATGTGATTTCAAGTTAGAAAATGCAGCAGTCAAATCTTCATTAGTGTTGAGACTTAAAGCACGCTTCATTTTTCTTGAAAAATTAAAAAGATACATCACGGGAAGAAAGTAAATCAATCCCAGTAAAATATAGATCATTCCAAAATAAGACATATCAATGCCTAAACTCTCATAAGGATTGCCGCCAAGCATGCCTCCCATAGTAATACTGAAAATTATACCAGCCAAAATCATCAAACCAATACCTATAAAACCTATAATTGATAAAATATAAGTCCAGGTAGAAGTTTCCTTTAAAAATCCTAATATTGCAGGCGGAAGATTCAATTCAAAAGTGTCAAAAGCCGATTTTTCTTCCATAATTACGAATTGGTTTCGAATTGTTGAAGTGTCCTTTTAATAATGCTGACACAGTCTAAAAGCTGTTCTTCGGTCATTACTAATGGTGGCGCAAAACGAATGATGTTACCATGGGTTGGTTTTGCCAATAATCCGTTATCGCGCAAGGCCAAACAAATATTCCAAGCGGTATCACTATACTCATCATCATTAATAACAATGGCATTGAGCAAGCCTTTGCCTCTTACCAATTGCACAATGCTACTTGTTTTGATATAAGCATTCAGTTCACTTCTAAAAATCTGTCCTAGTTTTTCGGCGTTCTCCGCTAAGTGTTCATCTTTGATCACATCCAAAGCAGCCATTGCAACAGCTGCAGCTACAGGATTTCCGCCAAAAGTACTGCCGTGGTTACCGGGTTGAATCACATTCATAATCGCATCAGCAGCCAATACCGCACTTACCGGATAGGCGCCACCACTTAAGGCTTTCCCTAAAATTAAAATGTCCGGTTTTACATTTTCGTGATCTACCGCTAAAAGCTTTCCAGTTCTGCCGATTCCGGTTTGTACTTCATCGGCCATAAATAAAACGTTGTATTGTTCACATAACGCTTTCGCTTTTGACAAATACCCTTCACTTGGCACATATACGCCCGCTTCGCCTTGAATAGGTTCTACTAAAAATCCTGCAACGTTTGGATGGTTCTTTAATGTATCTTCTAGTGCTTGTAGATTATCATATTCAATTTTTATAAAACCTT
Source organism: Gelidibacter sp. (assembly GCF_039916245.1). GTDB lineage: Bacteria > Bacteroidota > Bacteroidia > Flavobacteriales > Flavobacteriaceae > Gelidibacter. The sequence goes on along the minus strand of NZ_JBDSLS010000136.1, from coordinate 4,152 downwards.
CCGTAAAAGGCCCAAAGTTTTTACGCGCTACCGGATCATTTGAAAACGAAATTATCGTCGTCGTCCTTCCATGGAAATTATTTTTACAAACAATTATTTCGGCTTGATGATCAGCAATACCTTTCACTTCATAGGCCCATTTTCTACATATTTTAAGTGCCGTTTCTACAGCTTCTGCACCTGTATTCATAGGCAACACTTTGTCATATCCAAAATATTTGGTGGCATAGGCTTCAAATTTCCCTAACATATCATTGTAAAACGCACGTGAGGTTAAGGTTAAGGTTTGTGCCTGTTTTACCATCGCATTGACAATTACCGGATGACAATGGCCTTGGTTAACAGCGGAATAAGCAGACAGGAAATCGTAATATCTTTTTCCTTCAACATCCCAAACATACACACCTTCTCCTCTACTCAATACTACAGGTAGTGGATGGTAATTGTGTGCACCATATTTGTTTTCTAAATCGATCGCTTGTTGCGAAGTTAATTGGTCTAAAACAGCCATTTTATAAGAATTTAAAAGGTTCATGTCTCATAAAGACATCGTTTGACAACTGAAATCGGTGGCAAACATTAATAATTACATCTCGCTGAGCGAGTTAAATAACCATTCCTTCTGTACCTTTATTCTTTCGATATTGCTCGAAAAAGCAGCGTGGGAGAGAAATCATCCCTGAGAACTCCAAAATTATGAAATAATTAGACCTCCAAAAAATATTTAAAGCTGATTTTAAGGCTTCATTTAAGAATTTAATTTTCCAATGACAAAATCGCAATTTCTAATTCGCAAATCGCAATTGGTTTCACTATTTTTGCGACATGGGAAGAAGAAATAAAAAACAAATCTTTGAGAATGTTCTGGTGGTTGATGCTGGAGCAAAAGGAAAATCAGTGGCAAAATCTCCAGATGGAGCGGTCATTTTTTTGGAAAATGTTGTTCCAGGAGATCTGGTCGATGTTGAAACTTTTAAGAAGCGCAAATCCTTTTATGAAGGAAAAGCCATAAAATTTCATGAATATTCAGATAAGCGTGTGGAACCAAGATGCCAGCATTTTGGGGTTTGTGGCGGTTGCAAGTGGCAAGATATGGGCTATGAGCACCAATTATACTTCAAGCAAAAAGAGGTTGAAAACAACCTGGTAAGGATTGGTCATTTAGAACTTCCTCCGGTAACCCCTATTTTAGGTTCTTCCAAAGATTATTTTTATCGAAACAAGATGGAATTTTCTTTTAGTGACAGCCGCTGGTTGACTTTAGATGAAATTCGATCCACTGAAGATTTAGGTGATAAAAACGCCTTAGGTTTTCATATTCCAGGAATGTGGGATAAAATTCTTGACATTGAAAAATGTTGGTTGCAAGCTGATCCATCCAATGCGATTAGAAATGCAGTTAAAAAGTTTTCAGTAAAACATGGTCTTGAGTTTTTCAATACGCGTAATCAAACCGGTTTCTTACGGACGATGATGCTGCGCACCTCTTCTACTGGAGATATCATGGTGCTTTTTCAGTTTTTTAAGGAAGATAAAGCAAACCGTGAAATACTATTGAATTATATTGGCGATAAATTCCCGGAAATAACCTCCTTGCAATACGTTATCAATGGTAAAGCGAATGATACCATTTATGATCAGGAAGTCATTTGCTACAAAGGCGAAGATCATATCTATGAGGAAATGGAAGGTTTGAAATTTAAAATCAATGCGAAATCTTTTTACCAAACCAATTCTGAGCAAGCTTACGAACTTTATAAAATAACCCGCGAATTTGCCGACCTAAAAGGCGACGAACTTGTGTACGATTTATATACGGGTACAGGAACCATTGCTCAGTTTGTTGCTAAAAACGCCAAAAAAGTTATTGGTGTTGAATCTGTTCCTGATGCCATAACCGCTGCAAAGGAAAATGCACAATTAAACGGCATTGACAACGTTGAGTTTTATGTGGGCGATATGAAAAATGTATTTAATGCTGATTTCATCAGCCAACATGGCCATCCCGATGTGATTATTACAGATCCACCGCGTGATGGGATGCATAAAGATGTCGTGCAACAGATTCTCAACATCGCTCCTGCTAAAGTTGTGTATGTCAGCTGTAACAGCGCGACGCAAGCGAGGGATTTGGAGCTTATGAAAGAGTTTTATAAAGTGACTAAAGTGCAGCCTGTTGATATGTTTCCGCAAACACACCATGTAGAGAATGTGGTGCTTTTGGAAAAAAGATAGAAAGATTGAAGATTGTTGATTAACGATTTTTGACTGCTAATTGAGGACTGAAGACTGTCGACTGAAAACTGCCAACTGAATTCTAACAAGAAATAACAGAAAATTGAAATATAAAAAAGCCCATAAGACCTTAAAAGTTCTCCTTTCATTTCTCATTTTAGCAAGTCTATGGAGTTGTGAGCGTGATGATATTTGCGCTTCTACAACCCCAACTACACCGCATCTGATTATTCGTTTTTATAATATTGATGCTAGAGCAGAGACTAAAACAGTAAGACACTTGACTGTCAAAGCAGAAGACGATTTGAAGAATATTGTATTTGATAGGACTACAGACTCCATCGTATTACCTTTAAGACTGGATGCTTTGAACAATAATAACACGACCAAATTCCTGTTAACTAGAGATTCCGATTCGATTCCACTAGCCAATACTGATATTATCGAAGTCACTTATACGCCTGAACTTATTTATGTTTCTAGAGCATGTGGCTATAAAACCATTTTTAATGACCTTAGTGCAACTCGCGAAACTGACGCAAGCAACTGGATTATCAACGTCGAAGTTATTAACACCACCATAAACAATGAAAATGCAGCGCAGATCAATATTTATCATTAACCTGATGCTCTTGATGGTGTTGCCTTTAACATCATTTGCTCAGGAAAACCAGGACAATAAACTAAATGACACCATTGTCGTCAAACAAAAATATGGTTTGCGTTTAGGTGGCGACGTAGGCAAATTGGTGCGCACGCTTATTGATGATGATTACAAGGGTTTTGAAATTTCCGGCGATTACCGATTGACCCAAAAGCTATATTTGGCTGGAGAATTAGGAACAGAACAACGAACTTTAAGAAATGACTATTTAGATGTGACTGCTAAAGGCAGTTACTTTAAAGCTGGAATAGATTATAATATGTACAGAAACTGGCTCGATATGGAAAACCTTATTTATACAGGTTTGAGAGTCGGCGCCAGCACCTTTAGTCAAAATCTGAACAGTTATACAGTTTACACGACCGATCAATATTACCCTCCTTTCACATCTTCAGATTTACAGGAATTCAAAGGTTTATCAGCGATTTGGCTAGAATTGGCCATTGGTATCAAGGCGGAAGTTCTTACTAATCTATTTGTAGGGATTAATGTCCAACTTAAAGGTTTGATATCCGAAGATCAACCCAGCAATTTTGAAAATTTATATATCCCAGGATTTAACAGAACCTTTGATAGTGGCCGGTTTGGTTTCGGATTTGGCTATAATGTCTCCTATTTGATCCCTATTTTTAAGAAAAACAAAAAAATAGCTGTCGCCGATTAATTCCTATACTTTCACATCCATTTATTCAGAAATTTACTTAACTTTTGCATATTAATCATAGGATATGCACCAAGATGAAATTGCCGATTTATTAGAAGAAAAGTATCACACGCTTCTCGATTGGCTAGAAAAACAAGAGAATGACAAATGGACTTTGGGGCCTGAAAATAAGTGGACTACAGGTCAGCACGCCTTGCATCTTTTAAAAAGCATCAAACCTTTAAACGATGTTTTGAGTATGCCACGCTTTTTGTTCAAATACACTTTAGGAACAACCACGGCCGAAATCCGGGATTATGAGACCATCGTGAGCAGTTATCTCGAACAGTTGGAAGAATTTAAAAAGTATTCAACCAATCCTCCCAAAAAATTAAAAGTTCCAACACTTCAAGATAAGCGCTATTTATTGACCCGATTGCAAGTAGAAAGCAAGAAGTTACAATATAAAATCCGACGCATATCTGACAGAAATTTGGACACCTTGGTTCTTCCGCATCCAGTTATGGGAAAAATGCCTATTCGTGAAATTTTGATGTGGACGGCTTATCATGCGGAACATCATACCAAACAACTCCAAGAAAAGTATTGA
>NZ_JBDSLS010000135.1:0-4107 GCF_039916245.1 Gelidibacter sp. | reverse complement strand
AATGTGGTTATCGGTGGTTCTCCTGCAAAAATCCTAAAGGAATTACTTTAATTTTTTATCCAGGTGTCCAGATATTTTTGTGCCACATTTTTGTAATCATGTTCTTTTTCAACAAATGCCCTCGCGTTTTTTGAAATCTCCATAATCTTTTCAGGATGTTCGATCAGCCAACTCAGTTTTTCGACTAAATAATCTACATCTGGTAAGGCATTAATCACAACGGTGTCTTCTTTTAAGCCATAATAATCCAACCATTCTTTTTCAGCCCCTGTAAAGACCACTTTCCCTTTGGCCATGGCTTCGAGAGCATTGTAACCTTGATCATAGGCATATACCATATCTAATAAAATATGGCAATCATCGTATAATTTGATGTAGTCTTTATAAGGAATATTTGATGTTGTTGCAATTTCAATTTGATTACCATATTTTTCTTCAATAATTTCTAAAGACTCAGTGAAAAATATATTGCCTTTTGTGAGCGCAGAATGCGTATTGATGCCGTGAAAAATTTTTATTTTGCCCTCAATAGTTAAAGGTTGATAAACAATTTTATTTGTGTTGATTGGGTTTGGAATGAGACCAAGATATTTTACATCATCTATCAAAGGTAAATGGTAATCCATATCAGTAGCTATGACACCAGTAAAAACACCATAGACATATTGATGCAGTAAAGTGAATTCCTTATTGACATAATGCAACTTAAATTTATAAAAATCTTTTAAAGAGTTATCTTTTAAGTATGGTGTTATTGCACTGTATTTAAAGCCGTTATTAAGCATGAATTTCACATTGGTGTGATCATAGCTACAGGACAGTAAATAGAGTTTGTCAGTTTTTGATTTTAGAAGTTCTATTAACTTTATTTCATCTTTGGGCTGGATTTGAAAAGACGATTCATTGATGAGTTGTATCACATCGAAATTTTGTAATGTCTTTAATTTTTTTTTGACTTTATAAGCTATTTCAATACTACCCAAATCGATTCCTGTCAGTTTATAAACGCCTACTTTAAGCTTGTGTAGTGTTTTATTTTGAAACGAATGGTTAATGTAAATATCCACAGGATAGTCTTTGAAACCATCTCTATTGCCAACCAATACTACCTCATGACCTAACGCTGTCAAGCCTTCCTTTAAGGAATTATGGAGCCTGCTGTATTCGCCAACCAATAAAATCCGCATAAAACAATTACATTTGTTCTCAAAAATATTAAATACTAACTGTATTAAGACTAAGAATGGAAGTTAAGTTTCCTAGTGTTGAAATTCTAGTGGCAACCATGTGTCGGACGTCTTTGGATTTTCTATGGGACATGTTCAGGAATAATAGTCACGAAGATTTTAGTATTTTAATTGTTAATCAAACTACGCCCGACAAACAGCTTGTTTCTGATTCTGATAAAATAAAGGTTATCAATAGCTTTGAATTTGGGGTTGCCAAAAGTAGAAACCTTGCCATTAGAAGTGCAACTTGTGATATTTGTTTGATGGCAGATGACGACATTGTTTATCAACCTAATCTCAAAAGTATCATTACAGATGCCTTTCTAAAACACCCAGATGCCGCGATGATTTCTTTTGAAGCGATTGATGAGGATCAGCATAAGTACACCAATTATCCGTCCGAGGGGATTCACTCTCAAAAATCATTAAAAAAGATTTACACATGGGTTATTTCTTTCAGAAGGGATATTTATCTTAAAAACAGTGTTTTTTATAATATACATTTTGGTTTTGGTGCATTCTTTAAAGGGGAAGAGGAGTATGTTTTTCTGCGAAATGCTTATAATAAAGGTCTGAAAATGATTCATGTGTCTCAGGTTATCGTACAACATCCTAATGAAAATTCAGGAAAACTTATGGGCAGTGACAACGGCATATTTGCAAGGTCAGCTGTAGCACATCGGTTTTATGGCAATTTCAGTTATCTTTGGTTGCTGAAGTATGTTTTATTTATATATCGAAATGATTATATTACTTTCAGTCAAATGTCCTCTAAATTTAGAATAGGATTAAAAGGAATTGCAAAATATAAAGCGCTGAGTAAATCCGGGGAAATCGATAATATCCATGACTCATAAATTAATAGTACTACCTAAAATTGAGGATCCAAGAGGAAATCTGTCAGTTATTGAAAATCAGACTTTTCCTTTTGAGATCAAACGTGTCTATTATTTATATGATGTTCCTAGCGGTGCTTATAGAGGTGGCCATGCCCATAAAGAACAATACGAATTATTGATCGCGGTAAGTGGAAGTTTTGAAGTGATATTGGACAACGGAGCAAAAAAGGAGACGGTCATGCTCAATAAACCCAATATAGGATTATTGATTCCTACAATGGTTTGGCGTGAGTTGCAAAACTTTTCATCTGGTTCAGTGTGTTTAGTCTTGGCGTCAGATGTGTTTGATGAAGCCGATTACATAAGAGATTATGAGCACTTCAAATTATCTAAAACTACTCCATAAAATCCCTGAATTCTGAAGTTTGCTTTTTACCTTCAAGGCTACTTTTAAACCAGTACGATTCAATTTTAATAAAGCGCGTTGCTTTGCATTTAAATTGGCAACGTTCATTGCATCAATCAAATGTTTTGCCTTCTCATCATTCCCAACCAACTTATACTGAATGGCGATGGAGAATCGGTTTAAATCTAAATATTTCTTTAAACTAGGATTGGATTTAGCGGCGTTTTCGTACACATCTAAATCGATAAATTGTCTCAAATTGGTATTTGAATTGGAAATGCGATTGTCGGAATGTAAATTATGAATGGCTGTTGCTTTATTGCTGAAAGCCACAGGGTATTTCACAGCGATTCTGATCCATAAATCTGTGTCTTCACCGGCACCCAACGTGATATTTTCATTGAAGTTTCCAACATCATCTATAATTAATTTTGGGATCATGACTGCTGAAGTCCAAGCAACACTGTTGATGACGCTGCTTTTAAAATAATCATCAACAATACCCATCCAGTTTTTTATAGTTGAAATATGTTGATACACCGAAGGAATAATAGTTTGATTGCTTTTTTTGACGTAAGCAGTGGCGTAGAGTCCGCAGTTTGGAAAGGTCTCGTAAAGCTTCTTTAAATTTTCTAAGTGCTCAGTTGTCCATAAATCATCGGCATCCAAAAATACAATCAAATTTGATGATGCTTTTTCAATCCCGTAATTTCTTGCGTAGGAAACGCCTTGGTTTTCAATAGAAAATAACTGAATCCGACCATCTGTAATACCTTCAACAATCCTTCTGCTTTTATCCGTTGCCCCGTCATTTACCACAAGGATTTCAAAGTCCTGAAAAGTTTGTGCCAAGACGCTTTCAATAGTAGCTTTGATGTGCTTTTCCTTATTATAAAGTGGAATGATTATGGAGAAAAAAGGTGTCATTATGAGTTGTGATTCTTGTATTTGAAACACATATATGATATTTTATACAATTGAAAACGTGCTATGGATGGATTTTTACCCAATAAGTTACGCTCCATTCTTTTATGTGATTTTTTATAAATAGTGCTAAATAGACCACATAGTTTGCTCTTTTTTAAAGAGATAAATAGGTGCAATAAGCTGTTGTCATGACTTGTGATTTTCCCATTTTGATAAAGATTTAGCAAGGTGTTCACTGCTTCTTTTGTTTTTGATAGAAATTGTGTGCTCGACTCAACTCCTAAATGATAAACCTCATTGTTGATGTGGAAAACCTTGATTTGATTAGCTTTAAGTAAGGCCCCAAAATACATGTCAAACCCATAACCAGAATCCACAATCTTTGAATTGATTAACGAAAAGACGCTTCTTTTAATCATGAAATTGCCAGAAACCACAATTTTATAAGGTTTTTGATTTCTGATGTTTGCATCAACTTCCTCTTTGGCTCTTCCATATTTCCATCGTAAAAGCATAGACTCTTTAGGCGGAATATTACCGTAAGCACAGCCGCCGTAAACTGCATCGTAACCTTTGGAAGTTAAGTTTAAATAGTTCTGAATAAATTCCTGAGACTTTGGTAGGACATCAGCATCTAGATATAACAACCAATTAAATACGGATTTCTCATAAAGAAGTTGTCGGGTTTTTGTTCGCCCATAATTGC
>NZ_JBDSLS010000134.1:0-13165 GCF_039916245.1 Gelidibacter sp. | reverse complement strand
AACGATTCCGTTGTTTTATAAGTATTTTACGGAGTTGAGTAAATAAGTTTTTTGTCCCTCACAGAGGCGCGGAGGCACAAAGTTTAAATTGCCACGAATTCACAAATAAGTTTTATAAACATTTGTGAATTTGTGGCTTTTTTGTTTCAAACTTCTGGGTGTACTCGTAGAAACAAATATCTTATTTGTACAGTGAAATCCGTGTCCAAAAAAGTCAGCGTCAATCACTACAAATCAGCGTCATCTGCGTTCCATTGGCATCAAGACCTTCATTCCTTATCTCTCGCAAAGGCGCGGAGGCGCAAAGTTTAAATAGCCACGAATTCACGAATAAGTTTTATAAACAATTGTGGATTTGCGCCTTTTTTGTTTCCAACTCTTGGGTGTTCTCGTAGAAATAAATATCTTATCTGTGAAAATCAGTGAAATCCGTGTCCAAAAAAATCAGCGTCATCTGCGTTCCATTGGTATCAAAACCTTCTTTCCTTATCTCTCGCAGAGCCGCGGAGGCACAGAGTTTAAATAGCCATAAATTCACGAATAATTTTATAAACATTTGTGAATTTGTGGCTATTTAGCTTCAAACATCTGGATGATCTCGCAGAAACAAATATTATGTGTGAAAACCGGTGAAATCCGTTTCCAAAAAAAAGCAGTAAAAATCAGTGCTCAAGATGAAAACATAAAATTTTAAAAACAATAAGAAACTTTCTATCTCGACAAAGCAAGTAGATACAGAGCAGCCCAAAGTTTATATCTCAACCAAGCCTGAACGTTCGGAAACTAATATTATTTAAACTTTTTATACCAGACCTCTCCGGTTTTTAAAACCTGAGAGGTCTTTTTTTTTATAATTACGTGTAACAAATCAGACTCTTTAACGTTCTAATAGCCAGCCCATCCTGAGCTTAGTCGAGGGTCAATCAAAAAATAAAATGACGTTATGTTAAAAAAATTCTTCATCCTGTGCTCTGGGTCAGATACTGACATTTTGGAGCAATGTTCCAACGGCGAACAAAACAAATATGCCGGCATTGGCGCTACCGTTTTCTTTACGGCCGTAATGGCTACTATTGCCGCAAGCTATGCACTTTTTACTGTTTTTGACAATGCATTTATTGCCATAAGCTTTGGCTTAATTTGGGGTTTGCTCATTTTTAATCTCGACCGATTCATAGTTTCTACGATTAAAAAAAGAAACAGTTTCATCAATGAATTAATTCAAGCCACCCCACGAATTATCTTAGCCGTGATTATCGCCATAGTGATTTCAAAACCCTTAGAACTGAAAATTTTCGAAAAGGAAATCAATCAAGTCCTCTTGGAACAGAAGAATGATTTGACATTGGCCAACAAGGATCAAATCGCGCAACAATTCGCCCCAACTATAAATGCCTTAGAAAACGAAATCACGTCATTAGAAACACAAATCAGTACTAAAGAAGCTGAAGTCAACGCGCTGTACAACACGTATATCACAGAAGCAGAAGGCACCGCCGGAACGCAACGTTTGGGAAAAGGTCCAGTTTACAAGGAAAAACGCGACAAACATGATGTTGCCTTGGCCGAATTCCAGCAATTAAAAACTACCAATCAAGAAAAAATCAAAGGTATTGAAAGTCAAATGCTGCTATTGCAGAATGATTACACCACCAAAGTTGAAAATTCACAACCTATTATTGACGGTTTTGATGGTTTAATGGCACGTATTACCGCTTTGGACAGCTTGCCTTGGCTGCCCTCTTTCTTTATATTCCTATTGTTTTTAGCGATAGAAACGTCTCCGATTTTCGCAAAATTAGTATCGCCAAAAGGCACTTATGATTTCAAATTGGAAGATGCAGAAACGGCTGTTAAAATCTGGGTTGAGCAGAAAGTAAATGAGCGCAACATCATGCTCAAAACAGATATAGCGATCAATAACAAAGTTTACAACGATATTGCTGAAGAAGACGAACTCTATCAATACAAACGTAAAAGTGCTAGAGAACTCATGCAACTCCAAGCCGATGCATTTTATAAGCACCAAAAAAACGCACTTTAGAAGTATTTCTTAAATTTTGCGGGAGCAAAGGCTGGGTCTATCGGCTAGCAAATCAACAAAAAAGGCACGTCTCTATCAATGCTGATAAAGACGTGCCTTTTTTTGTCATTTATGATCTATCAAAAATCGAAGACTGAGTTGATCCTTTCTCTTGATAATAGGAACCTAAAAGAATTATAGACGCTGCTAATGCCGATTTTAAATTTGGTTGAAAACACCTTGATAGCTTGAGGTAAATTACTGAAGTAAGACCTTGCTATTCAAGCTACGGACTCCTCCGATTTGAAATGCTCATAGAGATCATCACACCCCATGCCTATAATGGAAAGTTTTTTACCCTTAACAAGTGCTTCATTATGCAGTTGTGCTAAAGCGTTCACCCCATAACGGTCAATACTCGTTACGTTTTGAATGTTGATTGTCAACGCATTTTGCTTGTCAAAAATATTCGAAAACTCTTTTTTAAAGTGGTGTACGTTAAATTTATTAAGTGTTCCCGTAACTTGAAATAAGTTGTTTTGGCTAGTAATTTGTAAGTCCATAATTTCGCAGATTAAGATTGTTAATAATTTGATTTTCCGAGCTATTAACCATTGGGGATGAAGCAAATATCAAAAAATAAAATTAAACTCAGCAATATTCTCGACCAACGGTATTTTGATAGGTTTACTGAATGAAATGCTCTTTTTCACACGATGAAACTCAAGAAATCAAGACTTTACTGACTTAAAATTTTCGATTTGGATTAATTATATTCAAGTTTAAATTTGTTTTTTATCTGAAATTAGCTCTGACACTTATTTCCCTATTCCCGTTCCCATCCTCCACCCCATCAGGGCAGCTCCATATTAAAAAAAAAGCCTCCAATCGGGGTTTAATATAGAGCGTACTTGTAGTATTGAACATCCATTTCAAGTTCAAACCTGTACCCATATACCTCGAAATCAATGTCCTTTAGAATCCTCTTTGGAAACTCCCTCTGTTTTCAGAAAATTATTTTACCCTGGTTTTAATTATCTCAATATAATCGTTAACCCGTTTCTCCATAATAGATAAAGTCACTGTGCCTTGCTGTAAAATAGTTTCATGGAAATCTCTGATATTAAATTTTGGACCTAATTCTTTTTCTGCTTTTTGACGTAGTTCCCGAATTTTCAATTCGCCTATTTTATAAGACAGTGCTTGACCTGGCCAAGAGATATAACGATCCGTTTCCGTATGGACCTCATGTAAAGACAAGGCCGTATTTGAAGACATATAGTCAACCACTTGTTCGCGCGTCCATCCTTTGGCATGAATTCCGGTATCGACCACCAAGCGACAGGCGCGCCACATTTCGTAGGTCAGTTTCCCAAATTGTTCATAAGGCGTGGTGTACATTCCCATTTCGTCCGCTAAAAACTCGGAATACAAACCCCAACCTTCGCCATAGGCAGACAAATACAAGTTTTTTCGAAACCTCGGTATACTATCTCCCAATTCACTATTCAAACTGGTTTGCAAGTGATGTCCAGGAACGGCTTCGTGCACTGTTAACGCCGGCAAGGTGTACAAGGTTCGACTTGGTAAATCATAGGTGTTGACCCAATAATAGCCCGGATCGGTACTTTCTTTTGACGTTCCAATATAGCGACCTGTGGTATATTTTGGTGCAATCGCATCGGGAACAGGCGCTACACCATAAGGTTTACGAGGGAGCTGTTTGAAGTATCGTGGCAATTGCGCATCGGCTCGTTTTGCCATGTCACGCGCTATCATCAATAATTGTTCAGGAGTTTCAGCATAAAATTGTTGGTCTGTTCTTAAAAAATGAAAGAAGTCAGCAAAACTTCCTTTAAACTTCAAATCCTTGATAATTTGCTCCATTTCCGACTTAATGCGAGCGACTTCGCTTAAACCAATTTGATGAATATCCTCTGCAGTATATTGCGTGCTAGTGGTATAAAAATTGATTCTATTTTGATAGAAATCCTTGCCATTGGGTGTTTCAGAAACCCCTAACGAAGTTCTGGTTTTTGGAAAATATTCGGTTTCGAAAAAGTTCTTGATCCGTTTAAATTCTGGAGTAACCTTAGTTTCGATGGTTATTTTAGCCGCAGTTAAAACAGAATCTTTTTGGGCTTTGGTTAAGTCGTTTGGTAAATTTTTAAATGGCGAATAATAAAAACTGTCCTCAAAATTTCCGACAATATGATTGTTATATGTGGATTCGTAGCCTTTAAAAATAATTATGGGTTGTGATACGCCTTTTTTCAAGCCTTCTCTTAAATTTTTGAGATTCTGACTTACAAATTGTGGAATGGCATTCAATCTGTCCAAATAGCTTTTTACTTGCGCATAATTGGTCAATGGTCTTACCTGATAGGTTAGGTTGGTATGAAATCCTGTGTCTGATAATAAAGGATTCAGATATTGCTCAAACTTGTAATAATCGATTTTATCTTGCAGCACGAACGCTAACAATTCAGCTGAGATTTGCTCGGTTTCAGTGAGATAAGCGGTAGTAATCTTAGAGAGTTTGTTCAATGTTTTCTCGGCAAATTCTGCTTCAGCCTTAAAATAATCCTTGGTAAACAATCCCAAAGGATAGGTTTTAAAGTCGTATCCCTGATGTTGCTCATACTCTTTTATCAAATTATCCAAGGAAACAGAAGGGTTTTGGGAATTTGCAGTATCAATTCCAAAAAGGAAAACCATTAAAATGATTACAATGTTGATTGAAAATTTCATGTTTTAATTTTAATTTATAGTAATGTTTTCTTTGTAAAATAGTCAAAGTCCACAGTTATACGTATTGTTTTTATTATTTGAATTAAAGCTAATTTACCATCTAACCTCATTCTTATCAACTCTACTCCATTATTTTCTTCCAACAAAAAAATCAAGTTAGAAATTTCTAGTTATTTGAAAGCCATTCTAATAACAATTGGTAGTATATTATCCATTAAAAAAAATAATATCCCTACTTTTGAATAGGTTTAGTTTATTTCCACATCATGAAAGTTCTCCCTTTTAAAATACCAAAACCTCATCAGGATGCTTTCTGTTTTAAGATTGATGAAGCGCTTTCCTTTTATGATAAGTTACATCAGCATGAAGAACCCAACTGTGTTTTATTGTGGAAGGCGAAGGCACACTGATTGTGGGCGATACCATTAGCTATTATAAAAAAGGTGATGTGATGGTTAATTTCAACCGAAAGTTTAAATCGACATTAAGCAAGACTCCGATGAGCTTTAGAAAAAACAACACTTAAAATGAAAACAAAATACGTCTGGATTTTATTGACCATTGCAGCAGCAATCACAATTTATGGTGTGATGTCTGGAAAGTTCTTTTTTCTTTTTCTGATGCTACCCTTGGGGTTGGGGTTGTTTAGAAAGAAAGATGACGATCATTGAAGTGCCTGAAGTGATGTGAATCTATCTAAGTAATAAAGAAAGCTGTTACGCAAAGTTGCACAAAGGAAACACAAAGTTTCACAAAGAAAGTCAATCCTTTAATCAACAATTAAAATTAGTGCAATTCCGCTTAATCAACGTCACCCGCCTGAACGGACGGGCAGGTCAGCGTTCGATCTTAAAATAAAGCCATCATCTATTTTCCTAATGCAGGTCGACAAGTTTCAAAAGAAAAATTTCTGCTTAAAAAGTCTAAGATTTCTTCACGTATTTCGTGATGATCACAATCTGTTGACCATCCACTCTACCTTCTATAAATTCAGCGTTTTCATGATCCAATCGAATGTTTCTAACAGCAGTGCCTTGTTTGGCAACCATACTGGAACCTTTCACTTTTAAATCTTTGATCAACACGACTGAATCTCCTGCTTCCAAGACCACACCATTCACATCACGATGGATGATTTTATTGGCTGCATCTTCATGCTCGCCAGTTGCTCTTGCCAAGGCTAATGCCTCATCATCAAGATACATCATGTCCAACAAATCTTTTGGCCAACCTTCGCCACGCAATCTTTGAAGCATGCGCCATGCCATAATTTGAACGGCCACGTGCTCACTCCACATGCTATCGTTCAAACAACGCCAATGGTTGGAATCCATCTCCACTTTACCTTCTATTTGATCCAAACAGGTTTTACAAACCAACACATCATTGGCCACATTTTCGTTTAACGATGGTGGAATGGTGTATTGTGATAAATTTTCTTTTGAACCACAAAGTTCGCAGGTGCTGTTGCTTCTCTCTTGAAGCATTTGAAGGACGCTCATGGGATTGTTGATTTACGAGTTAAGATTAACGATTGCAGACCTAAAATTCTGCGGTGCAAAGATAACATTTTATTGAAGAGAATCCTTCTTTATAGTATTCATTGCGTTGCTGACAACAACATAGAAATGACCAAGGAGCTCAAAACAATTATGACCAAACCTCTCAGATTTTGAAAACCTGAGAAGTTTATAAATCAAGTTCATTTTAAGGAATCCCGCATCTTTTTAGGCATTCCTTTGACGACCATTGCGTAGGAATGATCAATGAGTTCTGTTAAGAATTTAGGAGAAATTTCATCCCGGGTAAGATCAATCGTATTCCAATGTTTTTTGTTCATATGATAACCAGGAGTAAACGCATCATATTCAGCACGCAGTTCTTCAGCATAATCGGGATCACATTTGAGGTTGATGCCTTTTTGACCTGCTTCCCATTTTTCCAAACTTACCAAAACGAACATTTTGCCTAAAACCTTAAAGACGAGCGTGTCCGCATCAAACGGGAAATCTTCTGTAACTTCCTTTTTAGAAAGGCAATAGGTTTGTAGCTCTTCGATATTCATATAATAAAATTCCAGATTAGACATTTCAATCCCTTTAAAATTTCGGATATTTAAGAGGATTCTAAAAACTTATGTGCTGATAAATAAATTAAGGCGTGTCATCTATTCTAAACGAAGAATAGATGGATTTATAAGCATAATCATTCAATTAATCACAGGACCGGTCAGATGATTTCAATATAATCAAGAACAAATTTCCGCCCAAACATGCCCAATTCCTCCAATTTGTAAGTCATTTTCATATCAATCCAAAATTTTATAGAGAACAGGTTTACTTGGCGTGGCATCGTTTTCAAACGGCGCAATCTGAAGATTTAAAAGATAACTGCCATCCTTGATTTTATTTTTGACATAGATAAATTCCGTGATGGTGCAATGTATTCGTCTGTCGCCATCAAAATCCCAAAAGGCTTTGTGTGCGAGTAATTTTCCCCCATCATGCTCGCGATCCACGCTCGGCAAATCGATTAGAACGTGCAGAATTCCTCGTTCTCTGATAAACACCATAGCTTCTTCCGTTAAATAGGTCCAATTGGTTTCAGAATAGTGTCGATTTTTTTTGCTCTTTGTATTTGGCAATGTACGGACGACCAAGGCTTCAGGCTTTTTGCCCTTCAACAAAACTTCGATTTGCTGTTTGGAAATAATTGTATCCTTCAAATAATTTTCTGGAGCGACGGATATCAATTCCGCAGTAAAGAAAAAATGCTTTAAATTTTTATTAATGGAATGGAATTCCTCTGTAATGTGCCCAATACACTCCGTATGTGTGCCGTGCGCGTGTGGATTGAACTGAATAGTATTAAAATTGATAGCTGCACCTGCTTTAATGCTCCCGACCCAATCGCCATTTTTAACCGGTTCTATTTCAGGCTTGCCAATATACCAGGCATTGATATTCTCTTTGGAAGCGCGCAGCGGAATCGAAATATCAAGTGGTTTTGATAAGTCTATCACGTAGGTATTTGACTGGTATTGTATGGTTGTTTTCATCATTTTTACTTTTATTTTAATCCTTTATAACCCTCTCAGGATTCCAAACCCTGAGAGGGGTAAAAAACCTGAGAAGAGTACAAATCACTCCAAAATTAAAAATTTAATATCTTCAAAATCTTGATTTCTGGAATGATATATTTTAAAATTCAGCAAATCATCAAACATCTCAATGACGTCATTTCTTAATATATAGGTTGGTTTAGATGATATGATTGAATGGTATGATGACCATTTATAATCTGAAATTGTATCAACTAATCTGTGATGAACAGGATTATTATGAATATAAAAATTCAATTTTATAAGATAATCCTGAGAGGTTACTACCTTTCGTTTGAAAGGTTTTTCAAACACACTTCCTGTTCGATCATACTTTTTATTTACAGCTTGTGTGTAAGCATTGAAAAGATGTGAAAATTGCTTTGACGGATTGACTTTTTCTTTGTTTATCTTAATGTGCGTAGAATAATTTAATTGATCTATTTTGATTTCATCAAGTTCTTTAATCCTTATTAAAAAATGAAAATGGTTTTTTAATAAGCACCAATAAAAAGTATCTGCTATAGGGTAAATATACTTCAAGTAAAGTGAGAGAAAATATCTGTAATTTTCTTCGTCAAAGAAGATAGTATTACCATTGTTTCCTCTATTATAAATATGGTAATAATGACCGAATTCTATTTTATCTAATAACGCCATAATATTTATAACTCTCTCAGAAAAACTCCCTCGAAAACTCTCTCAGGGTTTCAAACCCTGAGAGAGTTAAGAGAGTTAACTTTAATTCAACATAAAAAGATCAGAAGCGATGCCATCACTCAAAAACTGACCTTTTTTAGTGACTAGCAATTTGCCATCTTCAAGATACAATAAATGTTCAATAATATGTTTTTGAGATTGCTCCAAGAGATAAGTTTTATAAGAAACACCAAAATCCTGCTCCACTTTTTCTAAAGAAACACCCCAGATGGTGCGCAAGCCTGTCATTACGTATTCATTGTATTTGTCAGTAACCGTAAGCGTTTCAATCTCAATAGGGATTTTATTTTCTTCTAATGCCTTGATGTATTTTGTGTTATTTCGAACATTCCAACCTCGATGTTTTCCATCAAAGGAATGTGCCGAAGGTCCAATCCCCAAATAGGGTTTTCCTTGCCAATAGGCGGAATTATTTCTACTGAAATACCCAGGCTTCCCAAAATTAGAAAGCTCATAATGTACAAAACCAGCTTCTTCCAATTTTTCAACCATAATATGAAATTGCTCCTGAGCAAGATCATCATCGACATTTTTAATTGCGCCCTTTTTAATCAAAGATGCCAAAGCGGTTCTCGGCTCCACCGTTAACGCATAACTGGAAATATGAGGAATATTGAAAGACAATGCCGTTTCTATATTTTGAATCCATTGCTCATTGCTCATTCCTGGAATCCCGTAAATTAAATCGATAGAAATGTTATCGAAATGGCGCGTCGCTTCTTCCATACATTTTATGGCTTCTTCAGAATTGTGCGCGCGATTCATCAGTTTTAAATCGTCTTCAAAAAAAGATTGAATCCCGATGGACAGACGGTTTATTGGGGAATTCGAAAAGTCGTTGAGATGTTTAGTCGTTAAATCATCTGGATTTGCTTCGAGTGTAATTTCAGGATTTTCTGCAACTTTATAATGTTTATAAACCTCATCAATCAACAATTGCAACTCTTCCATCGACAATATACTTGGCGTGCCGCCGCCAAAATAAATGGTTTCAACAACTTGATCTTTAAATTCGTCTTTGCGTAATTCCAATTCCTTGACCAAGGCACCGACCAATTCATCTTTCTTCCTTAAAGACGTCGAAAAATGGAAGTCACAGTAGTGACAGGCTTGTTTGCAAAATGGGATATGGATGTAAATTCCAGACATGAATAATGAATAATGAATAATGAATAATGAATAATGAAAGTAAAAAAAGCTATTTCACAAAGCTACATAAAGCCTTCCTTTTTTATGAAAATGTATCAACAAATCAACTTCTCATTTTCATCATGGCAGAAAATGAAAGGTAATAGTAGTGCCCGGCATTAATAACGAATAAAGAAAATAAAAGCTATTACGCAAAGTTGCACAAAGGAGCACAAAGTTTCACAAAGACTTTCACTTGAAAAACTCCCGACTAACAACTGCTCGTCCGTTCGAGGCTTTTGCGAAGGCTAGATGACTGCCAACTGAAGACTGAGGACTGAATACTGCTAACTGAACACTACTTCTTCACTCTATCCTCATTCTGCTTTACAAAGGCAGCCCAACCTGTGTAACTTTTACCAACTTCAATACGGCCTTCATTATAAAAATGACATACCGCAGCCGCCAAACCATCCATTGAATCCAGATTTTTTGGTAAGGTTTTCAAGCCCAACAAACTTTGAAGCATTTTGGCTACCTGTTCTTTACTGGCGTTCCCGTTTCCGGTAATGGCCATTTTTATTTTTTTTGGAGCATATTCGGTAATCGGAACCTCTCTACTCAAACCTGCGGCCATGGCGACACCTTGCGCACGCCCCAACTTCAACATACTTTGCACGTTTTTCCCGAAAAAGGGTGCTTCAATAGCTATTTCGTCAGGATGATGCGTGTCAATAAGCTCAATGGTACGTTCAAAAATGAGTTTGAGTTTGAGGTAATGATCATCGTATTTCTTAAGATCCAATTCATTCAATTGTAAAAATGACATGGTTTTACCAACCACCTTAATCAGTCCGAAACCCATAATAGTCGTCCCAGGGTCAATCCCTAAAATAATTTTTTCTTTTATCATTTAATTACAATAATGGCAGCCACTTAAAGAGATGGAGGCCCCAAAAGCAACATACGCCAAATCGCCATTAAATGAAAACCCGTCGGTGGCTACGTTATATTTATTTTTCTTTGAAAGCGCATAAACATACGAACCGTCCACATAAATGGATAAGGATTCGGTCAATCTGTAATGCACTTCCACCCCAGCCATAACATTGGGATAGGTATAGGTGTTGTTCGCATAACTACCTAAAGGCTTGGTCATACTTAGGCCAGGACCAGCATGAGCCACAATGCCAATTGGAGGCGGCAAAAAAGTAAGCAAATCCTTAAAATCATAAACCCCCTGAACATTGACACGGGTATAATTTAATTTATAGGGCAAGGATCTATCTGTTGCTTCAGAAGAGCGATTGTAACCAAGATCCAGTTTAACGCCCCAATTTCTGGCAAACATATATTGCACTCCTAAATTAATGGTTGGAAAGTTGATTTGCTTGGAGAAGAATCCAACAGTTTCTTCTTGATCGATCGTATTATTGATTCCCAAAGCGAGTTGTAACTTCCATTTTTCAACATCCTTTTGGGCGCTACTTAAAGAGGTCGTCATAAGTGTCAAAAACAAAAGCCAACTTAAGTTTTGTATTTTAAAATAAGGTCTCATAAGCTAATTATGGTTTAATTTGCGATTATGTTAACGGCAATCTCTCACAAAACTAAACAATTCTCGCTTGTACTTATAAAAATAGGACTTGTTGTTGCTGCTTTTTATTTCATTTACACGAAACTGTTCCATAATAGAGATCTACATTTTGATGAATTCATTCAAAATCTGATGAATTTTAGCGCGATTTCAGCAAATACAATCCTTATTTTGCTTTTTTTAAGCATTTTTAACTGGTTTCTTGAAATCTTAAAATGGCAGACCTTAGTTGATTGCATTACAGAAATATCATTTAATGACGCTGCCGCCCAAACTTTAGGTGCGCTTACCGCCTCTCTATTAACTCCTAATCGCATTGGCGATTATGGCGCAAAAGCCATATACTACCAAGCACTTCAACGTAAAAAAATCGTATTACTAAACCTGATTGGCAATAGCGCTCAAATGGCCATCACTACAATTTTTGGAACTTTTGGCTTTGCATATGTTGCGCTTCGTTTTCAGCCTGAATTAAATTACAATGGTCTTTTCATTGGGCTTGGATTGCTTGGCTTTATAGCGACTTTCCTTATTTGGATCTTAAAAACGGATGGGTTTAAAAAACAGAAAAAGTTACTTTATAAACAGCTGGACTTCCTAAAGAACATTAGTAAAAACTCACTATTCAAAATAATCCTATTTTCCTTAGTTCGTTATTTGATCTTTTCTTTTCAGTTTTACTATTTGTTGTATTTATTTGGCATCGAAATGAACTATTTTGAAGCCATGGTATTCATCTCAAGCATGTATTTATTATCTTCCATTATACCGTCCATATTTATATTTGACGTGATCATTAAAGGTGGTGTTGCCATTTATCTGTTCGGATTAATTGGGGTTCCCGAAGCTATTATATTATCCATCGTCACCTTGATGTGGATTTTAAACTTTGTGCTTCCCAGTGTTATTGGCAGCTACCACGTCCTTAATTTTAAACTTCCTAAAACCGTTTCATGATTTTCATTATTATCAGCATTACTGTTGTTTATCTTTTCCTAATAGGAAGTTTTATTTTGGGCTTTGATCGTGTAAAAACTTTTGAATTGAGCGATGCAACCCCAAAAACGCGTTTCAGCATCCTTATTCCTTTTAGAAATGAGGAAAAAAATCTTCCTGCGCTTTTGGAATCGATTTCAGCGTTGAACTATCCGAAGGACTATTTCGAAATTATTTTTGTGGATGACGACTCTGACGACCATTCCGTTCATCTGCTCGATGCATTTCTGATACAAAGTGGAATTACAACCACTAACATTCAAATCATAAAAAACATAAGATTCAGCAATTCGCCAAAGAAAGATGCCATTACCCTGGCCATTTCAGAAGCAAAATATGATTGGATTGTGACCACAGATGCCGATAGTATACTTCCTAAATATTGGCTCGATAGTTTTGATGAATTCATTCAAAAGCAACAACCTGATATGATCGCCGCGCCAATAACCTACACCAAGGTCAAAGGTTTTTTACAAAACTTTCAACTCTTGGATGTGCTCAGTTTGCAAGGCGCCACCATGGGAGGCTTTGGGATAAAAAAGCCTTTTTTATGTAATGGCGCCAATTTAGCGTACAAAAAAGAACTTTTTAAAACCCTAAATGGCTTTCAAGGCAACACCGAAATAGCGAGTGGCGATGATGTTTTTTTACTCGAAAAGGCAAGCCGACATAAAACAACCAAAGTGGCGTATTTGAAATGCAAACAAGCCGTTGTTTTATCTTCAGCACTAAATTCAAGAAAAGATTTAATTGAGCAGCGCGTGCGTTGGGCAGCAAAATCAAGTGCTTATAAAAACTTGTTCGGGAAGTTCGCAGGGTTTATCATTTTATTACAAAACGCGCTTTTAAT
>NZ_JBDSLS010000133.1:0-18007 GCF_039916245.1 Gelidibacter sp. | reverse complement strand
GTGTTTTCCACCAACAACTCACGTTCTAACAATTCAGAAATCTTTTTTATTTCACTCTCTTAAAATCCAGATCTTGATAATCATAACTAAAGTCAGTCAATGGCGAAATCGGACTCATTTTAAATCCATTGGCTTTTCCTTCAATATCCAAACTAAACGTTACAAAAGCATCTGCTTTAAGTGCGGGATCATTCCAGCGCACGGCATATGTTGTGCCTTTATAGAAAGACATGGTTCCGGTTAAATCCGAAAGCTTTTCAGCCCTAAAGTGAAGACTCTTGTTTTGTGTACTGATCACAACATCTCCAAACCAAGGATCTTGGTAAGTCCCTATATAATTGGAAGGGTTAGGGATTACAGTTTTGCTTTTAAGTTGTGCCGCAATATCTTTTTCCACCGCTGAAACAATACTGTCCTCCTTGCGTTCTCCAGCAAGGCGACGTTCATTATATTCCTTTATTCTATCTTTACCCTTAATACCAAAATAGCCATCCTTAAGCGTATTGGTAATCGCGTTAAAAGCCGCGCCACTTTCCTGATTAGTCAGTACAATCATTCCCAAATTAAGTTCAGGAAGAATGACCACTTGGCTCACAATTCCTAATAAACCACCTGTATGCGTTGCCTGAAAGTAACCATTGACATCACTTAAAAAGAAGCCCAATCCATAGGCTGAAAAGTGTGTATTGTAAGGTCCTCTACCAGCGCTAACAAGCGTTTGAGGTGTCAACATTTCACGATATGTTGCTTTACTAAAAAGACTGTCTTTAAGTTGCGTACCATATTTCCCTTCATCCAAAAGCGCTTGTACCCACTTGCCCATATCATTAATTGACGCATATATTCCTGCGGCTGGCGTTGCAATTTGAGTAAAAGTATAGCCTGTAATTTCCAGTTTTCCTTTTACCGGCGCATGACCATCAATACGATTGGCATCGGCATCGATTATAGCCATAGAAAGTAAGGAACGATCCATGCCTAAGAGCTTAAAAAAGTTTTCTATAATGTAGTCATCATAGGTTTTATTAGAAACGCGAGCCACAATTTCACCAGCAATAATGTAAAGTAAATTGTCATAATCAAACTGTGAGCGGAAAGACGACACCGGTTTTAAATACCTCATATTATGAATCATTTCTGGTAAGGTGGTTGTATTTGTGGCAGGAAAAACCATCAAGTCACCGGCACCAAGCCCTAAACCACTTCTATGCGTTAGGAGATCACGAACCGTAAATTCACTGGTAACGTAGGCATCGTGAAGTTTAAATTCAGGAATCACATCATTCACTTTAGTATCCCAAGTTAGTTTTCCTTGATCAACAAGTTGCCCTAATGCCGCCGCAGTAAAAGCTTTGGTATTTGAAGCCACACCAAAAAGTGTATTTTCATTGACCGCTGCATTGGTTTTTATCGAGCGTACGCCGTAAGTATTTTTATGGTAAAACTTACCATCTTTTAAAACGGCCACTGCCATTCCAGGTACATTAAAAGTCTTCATGGTTTTCTCAACCAAACTATCAATTTGAGAAGTAGTTAGAACTTGTGCTTTTATTGAATGATTAAAATAGAGGAACAAAAAAGCTAGGGTAAAAGTTTTGAAAGAAATAGTGTTCATAAAAAGGATTTGAATGATTGAAATATCAGTTTTATTAAGGGGTTCAAGTTAGAAATTTTTGAGTTTAAAATTAAGAAGAAATCAAAAAAGAAAATAGATCTATAATCCCTTCCGACATTTATAATTACACTCCTGATGAACCGTTAAAATTAGAATAACAATTTACACTTTAGATGGCATACTTCACTTAAGCTGCCTTTTTTAATGATCTGAATTATTTGTAGGAATTTTGAATTTTAGAATCAATCTAAATGAGTTTTTTCGGTTGGAGAAACACCTAACAATGAAGACGCAAACGTCCATAAAAACAGCACATTAAAGAATATGAGCCCTGATTACTAATCTGTTAAATATTTCTTAATGCGAACTTTGATAAAAGGTCTGAACCGGCCCTCATATTCTTTGGAATATTAATTCCAAATTAAATTCTATCTATCGCCAATACATGATATTTCTCATCTTTATACGAAAACCTATTGTATAAGTTTACCCTACAATTCATGATAATATGAAGTTCAAATACAAAATACTTCCAGACAAAGGATCCTCTTGGCGAACATTTGCAGTTTTTGCAATTGCTTGCATCATGGGAATGGGTTTTTTCCTGATGCGAGAAGCAGAAGTGGTCTCCTATTTATCAGATAATCCTCAAGCTTGTGTTAACTGTCACGTCATGACTCCTGTTTATAACAGTTGGATGCACAGTTCACATCGTGAATGGGTTTCCTGCAACGGATGTCACGTGCCACAAGACAACATTTTCAACTCCTATTATTTTAAGGCGAAAGATGGTTTATACCACTCGGCAGTTTTTACGGCACGAATGGAACCAGATGTCATCACCATGCGTCCCGCCTCAGAAGAAGTCGTACAAAACAACTGTATCCGGTGCCATATTCAGCAAGTTACAGAGGTTAAATATGACGGCTGGATTGAAAACCATAAAGAAAACCGTACCGATAGAGCATGCTGGTCCTGTCATCAAGAAGTACCACATGGTCGAATACATGGCTTATCAACAGTAAAATATAATATCGCCCCACTCCCTACCGATCAAGATGAAATGGTCATTCCGGAATGGTTAGCAAAAGAAATGGAAGCACAATAAACCGTAACAAATATGAAAAACAAAGTTCTCTTCGTCGTAACAATTGTAGTTGTCTTTTTATTAGGACTACTGGCGTCAAGCATCATTAACAGGAAAAGTGAGGCCAAATACAAATATGTTCCTAATGTGGAAATTGGTGAAAATGAGCCAAGAAATGAGGAGTGGGGCAAAAACTATCCGAGAGAGTATCAATCTTATATGCAAACCGCAGATACGTCCTTCCGTTCTTACCAAGGTGGATCGGCAACTGTTGATATGTTAGCAGAAGATCCAAGAATGGTTGTGCTTTGGGCAGGCTATGCGTTCTCAAAAGATTATAATCAAGGTCGTGGGCACTTTTATGCCATTGAAGACCTTCACAACTCTCTACGTCCTGGAGCGCCAGAAAACAAAGAAGATGGTCCAATGCCAGCGACGTGTTGGGCATGTAAAGGTCCGGACGTTCCACGTTTGATGGACGAACATGGTGTTGGAGAATTCTATGCCGGCACTTGGGCAGAAAACGTTTCAGAAGTGGTCAACCCAATTGGTTGTGCGGACTGCCACGATCCAGGGAATATGAAGTTGCGCATTACAAGACCTGCTTTGGTTGAAGCTTTTCAAGCGATGGGTAAAGATATCAATCAGTCAACCCACCAAGAAATGCGCTCTTTAGTATGTGCACAATGTCACGTGGAGTACTATTTCAACAAGAACAAACCTGGCCATGAAGGAACTAGTTATCTTACTTTCCCTTGGGAAAATGGATTTGCATTTGAAGATATGGAAAAATATTACGATGACATAGGCTTCTCAGATTGGACACACGCTATCAGTAAAGCGCCAATGTTGAAAGCGCAGCATCCAGATTACGAGATATTCCTTACAGGAGTTCATGCTGATCGTGGCGTTTCATGTGCCGATTGTCATATGCCTTATAAGAGTGAAGGCGGACAAAAGTTTACCGATCACCATTTACAGTCGCCTTTAAATAATGTGGCCAACTCATGTCAAGTTTGTCATCGAGAAGAAACTACCAAATTGATTACCAACGTTTATGACAGACAGAAAAAAGCCAATGAAAACAGAATCAAATTAGAGGACTTATTGGTAAAAGCACATATCGAAGCAGGAAAAGCTTGGGAACTTGGAGCAACAGAAGCACAAATGAAAGATATTTTAATGAGCATCCGTCACGCACAATGGCGTTGGGATTTTTCAGCGGCGTCTCATGGCGCTTCCTTCCACTCTCCTGTAGAAATTGGACGAGTATTGGGTAGCGGAATGGCCGAAGCTCAAGAAGCACGTGTGATGTTAGCGCGTCTTTTAGCATCTTTAGGACATAATGAACCTGTGCCAATGCCTGATATTTCAACAAAAGCAAAAGCACAAAAATATATCGGACTCGATATGGAAAAACTGAGAGCAGATAAAGAGAAATTTAAAGCCAACACTTTACCAAAATGGTTAGAAGAGGCCAAAGCCCGCGAAGCCAAAATGGGTTCCAAAAAAGTAGTGAGCGCCACTAAATAACAGCGTGCTTACCGATTGGTTTAAAATTTATTAAAGACTTTTTAAAGTCAGATTACGCCCTATGAAATCTATTTATCGTTTCTTTTCATCATCAACATTAGCCTTACTTTTACTATTAATTTTTGCGGTAGCCATGGCTACCGCAACTTTTATGGAAAATGATTATGGCACCGACACCGCCTGGATCAAAATCTATGATGCGCTCTGGTTTGAATTAGTAATGGTTGGCCTCGCGCTTTGCTTTTTAGCCAACACCTTCAAATACAACTTATGGCGCAAGGAAAAATGGGCCGTGCTCCTATTCCACCTTGCCTTCATTATCATCGTCATTGGCGCCGGAATTACACGTTATGACTCTTATGGAGGGATCATGCGCATCAGAGAAGGACAAAGCTCAAATACCATTATTTCGGATAAAAACTATTTGCAGGTTCATATTTCTAATGGCAACAAAACCAGACATCTTCAAAAAAAGAAGGAGTTCTCTCCTCTCAATGACAATAGTTTTACCATTAAAACAGATTTAGAAGATACGCCCATTGAAATATCACTAAAAGAAT
The DNA here is from genome assembly GCF_039916245.1 of Gelidibacter sp. GTDB lineage: Bacteria > Bacteroidota > Bacteroidia > Flavobacteriales > Flavobacteriaceae > Gelidibacter. Next base: position 13,212 of record NZ_JBDSLS010000133.1, on the reverse strand, counting down.
TTGTCGCAGATGCTTTACCAGAAATTGTTGATAATTCAGCAAAAGGAACGCCTTTATTGCAAATGATTGTGACTTCTGGAAACGGTAGAGAAACACTGTTTTTAACTAAAGGAGAAATTGAAATTATAGGGCCCGAAAAACACAAAGTAGGATTTGAAGCCCAAGAAGAAGGAATTATTAATATTACTGAAGAAAACGGCGAGTTCAAAATTTGGGCGCCTCATCAACTTGATTTCTTTATCATGGCCGATCAAAAAGCGGGCATCATACAAGGAGATTCACTACAACCGATGTTGCTCAGAACTTTATATCGTCATGGGGATTTATCTTTTGTTCCATTATCCTATCATAAAAAGGCCAGTATTGAATTGGTCAGTACGTCTGAAAAACCAAAAGACAACGATCCTACTAAAGATGATGCTATCGTCTTAAATGTTAAGGTCGGCGAAAAAAATGAGGAAGTGATGCTACTTTATAGAAAAGGTTTTTTACCAACCACGCACGAAACGAATATTGGCGATATAAACCTTAGCTTTTCATATGGAGCCATGCCCATAGAAATTCCGTTTTCAGTGAAGTTAAACGAATTTCAACTGGAGCGTTATCCAGGTTCAGAAAGTCCATCCTCTTACGCGAGCGAAGTTTCGGTTATTGATGGCGATACCCAAATGCCCTTCCGAATTTATATGAACAATGTTTTGGATTATGGCGGCTTTCGTTTTTATCAAGCCAGCTATGACACCGATGAAAAAGGAACTTTATTGGCCGTAAATCACGATGTCTTGGGAACAACGACTACATATATTGGGTATTTTTCGATGATGGTTGGGATGTTCTTTACCCTATTCGGAAAAAGAACCCGCTTTACGGCCATTAGCAAAAGCTTAAAAAAAGTAAAACAGCATACGCCACTCCTATTGCTAGCGCTCTTTAGTTCGTTAGCAACATTTGCGCAATCGCCAATGCAAAAGGATTCCATTCCTTCGGTCACTGATTTGGTCATCAATGAAGTTATTGATAAGCAGCATTCCGATTTATTTGGACGCATCCTCGTTCAGGATGTTGATGGACGCATCAAACCGATCAATACTTTATCTTCAGAATTTCTTCGGAAAATCTATGGTAAAACAACCTTCAAATATAAAACAGAAGATGGCAAAGTCATCGCTTTAGATGCGGATCAGGTTTTTTTAGCCATGCACGTTTCTCCCGGAGCTTGGCAGAAAATACCGGTCATCAAAATAGAAGCGATCAAAGGCGGTGATTATTTTAAACCTCTTAAAATTACTTCCGATGGCTATATTTCCTTCGATCATTTAATTAATCCAGAAGGCGATTACGTACTTTCAAAAATGGCAGAAGAAGCACATGCTAAAAAACCTGCTGAACAAAATGAGTTTGACAAGGAAGTCATCAAAGTCGATGAGCGTTTTAATATTTTATATAATATTTTCTCTGGAAATTATCTAAACATTTTCCCAAATAGTTTGGATGAAAATCATAAATGGTTTAGTTACAACCATAATTTCAAAGACTTCCCAGAAGAAGATGGGCTATTTGTCCAAAATATTACCAGAACCTATTTTAATGATATCGCCGCTAAAAACTGGGCAGGTGCCACCGATAAATTATCTTATATAGACACTTACCAAAGTATCTTAGGCTCGGAAATCATTCCAAGTGAAAAACACATTGAAGCGGAAATATGGTATAACCAAATGAACCTTAACTTTTGGTTATTTCAAACCTTCTTTACCATCGGCTTGATCATGTTGGTCTTGGCACTTTCAAAAATATTTGTTCAGAAGCGATTTATAAATGTTTTTTGGAATATTCTTGTTGTAGTTTCATTAATCAGTTTCTTGGTTTTTACCGGAAACATTCTACTGCGTTGGTATATTGCACAGCATCCACCATGGAGTAATGGTTATGAAATGATGGTTTTTGTGGCTTGGGTTTTGATGCTCTGCGGATTATTGACTTTTAGAAAATCCGATTTCTCGCTTCCGCTGGCAACTTTATTTACAGGTTCCCTCCTATTTGTGAGTTACTTAGATTGGCTAAACCCTGAGATTACCAACTTGATGCCAGTATTGAAGTCGTCATTTTGGTTGAAGGTTCACGTGGCCACCATCGTCAGTAGTTATGCACCTTTGGCATTATCAGCTGTGTTAGGCTTTATGGCCTTGATTTTAATGATTATAAAAACGAAAAGCAGTGCGAAAATAATTGATATCCGCATCAAAGAATTGACCTATATCAATGAAATTTCCATGACCATTGGCTTGTTTGTCTTAACCGTGGGTACCTTTTTAGGAGGTGTGTGGGCAAACGAATCTTGGGGCCGTTACTGGGCTTGGGATCCGAAAGAAACTTGGGCATTGATTTCGATCATTATCTATGCCATCGTCTTGCATTTACGATTTGTACCTGCTTTAAACACACGATATACATTAAACGTGGCGAGTGTTCTGGCATTTGGTTCAATTATAATGACTTCATTCGGGGTGAATTATTATTTAACCGGCTTACATAGTTATGCCGCTGGAGATCCTATTCCGGTGCCGAGTTTTATTTATGTACTCACTGCAATAGTCATTGTTGTAGCGGTAATAGCATTTGTAAGAGTTAGAAAGTTTAAGAAGAAAGGCGTTAAAAAAGCTTGAAGCTTGAAGTAGGAAGCATGAAGAGAGAAACTTGAAGAAGGATTTTTTGCAGATATTTTGCACCAGCCCCTTCTTTTGTAAACAAATAATCCGACAGAAATCTATAGAAATTCTGTCGGATTATTAATTTTAAGCCGAAACGATCTGCGATGATTCGCGGGAAACTTATAAAGCGAGAATGCTTAACCAAAAGCTATGACGCAAAGTTACACTAAGAAGACACAAAGGTTCACAAATAACATCAGCCTCGTATTCATGCCATTGTTGGTGTTTTCCACCAACAATTTTGTGTCAAAAATTGTAACTTATCTCTTTAAAACAAGGAAGCTAAGATAGTTCTTTACAAAAATTCTGTTTTAAATATTCTCCGACGAAATAATCTGAATTCCCAAATATTCCATCTTCTTTTTAATGTCTTTAAAGCCCTCTGCATCTAATGGCTGAGAAGCATCTTCAATAAAGAAACAGGCAAATCCTTCTTTAAAAGCATCATAGGCAGAAAAGTAAACACAGATATCGCCTGCAAGACCGCACAAAAAAAGTTGCGAGGTTCCTTTTTCTCTTAAATAACCAGCCAATCCAGTAGACTTCAAATGGCCATTGTCATAAAAGGCGCTATAACTATCAATTTCCTTATCCGTTCCTTTTCTAAAAATCGCTTCCCATTTTTGGGAATTGAGATCGGGATGAAACTTGGCACCTTCCGTTTCTTGCACACAGTGATTTGGCCATAAAGTTTGTGGTTTCCCATGAAGTTCGATCTCATCAAAAACAGATTTTCCTTCATGATTGGATGCAAAACTCACATGGTCGGCTGGATGCCAATCTTGCGCCGCCACCACCAGATCAAATTTATGTTGAATGCTATTGATTACGGGTACTATTTTATCGGCCTCAGGAACTGCTAAAGCTCCGCCCGGCATAAAATCGTTCTGTACATCAACTATGAGAAGAGTTTTCATGTGTTTATTTTTTAATTTGAGCTATTTTGTAGAGTTAATCAATCAATTAGTCTTTGACAATTTGAATTTGCGAAATCACAAAGTAATACATTTAATCAACATTTTTTTTAGACACTAATTTCACTAATTATCACAAACGAATAAACATAACTCACTAAAATTAGTGAAAAAACTATCCAAAGTAATCTCACGAATATATTAGTCTAAAGATGTATAAAATCAGTGCAAATCCGTGAAATCTGTGTCTATTTTGTCATTTGAATTTGTTCAACACAAAAGACTTCTAATATTTCTAAATCACATCTAAAATTTATGCGTTTGAACCAACGCATCGCGTTCTTGCTTCAGTTTAGTACTCAAACCTATTTTATAGATGTGTGGATTTTGAAAACGTTTATATTCTTCTGGAAGTTTTTCCAAACGTGCTTTCGAATAGGCCGCAATTTCAGAAACAGTACGAGCTGGCAGAACTTTCTTGCCATTTTCCATAACTTTTTCTAGCAAGGTTTCGTGTTCAAAGCGATTGAGGTCTAAGCTCTTTCTTGGGTCAAATGGATGTACCATTTGCTGTACATTTTCTTCAGAGAAACGCGCCACAGCATCCGCTCCATAAAACATCCCGTTTTCGTCCAGCATTCGATAAACTTGTTTTTTGTAAGGCAGTGACACCTTAACAATATCTTCGGAAAGCTTAATTCGTGGCTCGCCATTAAATTCAGATAATTTATACACGCCACCCAACGACGCGTCCGGATTACCGGTAACCAAATTTGTTCCTACCCCATAAATATCAATAGGCGCTCCTTGTTCCTTCAAACTTTTGATGACGTATTCATCCAACTGGTTCGAGGCTACAATTTGCACATATCCTAAATTGGCATCATCCAATATTTTTCGTGTTTTCTTAGACAAATAGGCTAAATCGCCACTGTCTAATCGCACACCCAACAACTGCTCGCCTCTACTTTCCATTTCCTTGGCCACGATAATAGCGTTTGGCAATCCACTTTTAAGTGTATTATAGGTATCCACTAAGAACACACAGTTTTTAGGGCGGTACTTTGCAAAATCACGAAAAGCCCGTAATTCATCGTCATAACTTTGGATAAAAGAGTGCGCCATAGTTCCTGAAGAAGGAATATTATAATCCTCGGCTGCCTTTACATTACTTGTGCTGTCAAAACCACCAATGGCCGCAGCTCGTGAAGCATAATAGCCACCTGTAGCATGGGCGCGACGTAGGCCCATATCCAACAGAACTTCATTTTTCGCGCTGTAACGGATGCGGCTCGCCTTTGTGGCAATCAAGGTCTGAAAATTCAGAATGTTCAGCAAAAGTGTTTCTATAATCTGTGCTTCTATAATATTCGCTTCCACTTGCAAAATAGGACGGTTAGGGAAAACAACATCGCCTTCCTTACTTGAAATGATGGTGCCCTTAAAGCTAAAATCTCGTAAATAATCCAAGAAATCCTGTTCGAATCCATGGGTTTCCAAATACGTAATATCAGAAGACGAGAATTTCAGGGTTTCAAAAATATTCAATATATCTTCCAGTCCGGCAAAAATAGCATAGCCACCATCAAAAGGATTGTTTCTATAATAATAGTCAAAGACCGCTAGCCCATCAGGTTTGGTATTAAAATAGACTTGGGCCATAGTCAATTGGTAGAGGTCGGTATAAGCTGCTGTAATGATCAAAAGTGTTTTGTTTTAAATTAGTAGTTTAATTTTCTTAAGACATCCAAAAATTGATGATGCATGTCTTCGGTATAATCTAAATGGGTTACAATGCGTAGTTTGCCTTGTCCCATATTGCTGATTTTAATGTTATTTTGATGTAAATCCGTCATAAACTCCTTTTCGGAAATGTGTTCTGACAGATAGAAGATAACAATATTCGTTTCGGTAGGTTCCACTTTCTTGACGAAAGGTTGTTCTGACAGCACCTGCGCAATTTCTGAAGCTCTTTTATGATCTTCCCGCAATCGGTCGATATGATTATCAAGCGCATAAATTCCCGTAGCCGCCATAAAACCAATTTGTCGCATGCCACCACCCAAAACTTTACGCACGCGCATCGCCTTATCCATCAATTTCTTTTTCCCTAGCAACACACTGCCTATTGGCGTACCAAGTCCTTTGCTAAGGCAAACTGAAATGGTATCAAAAACTTCCCCATAAATTTTTGGATCTTGATTTTGAGCTACCAAAGCGTTCCAAATGCGCGCACCATCCAAATGAAAACCTAAGTGATGGCTATCACAAACTGCTCGGATTTTTTGAATTTCTGAAAAATCATAACAAGCGCCGCCACCCATATTCGTTGTATTTTCTAAACACACTAAACTAGTCAGTGGACTGTGATAAAAATCTGGTGGATTGATATGATCTTCAACTTGTGCGGCAGTAATCATTCCGCGATGTCCATCCACCAATTTACAGGAAACCCCGCTATTGAAGGAAGCACCTCCGCCCTCAAAATTGTACACATGTGCCCATTTATCAGCAATTAACTGCTCTCCAGGTTGCGTGTGCAATTTAATGGCCGCTTGGTTTGCCATACTTCCGGTAGGGAAAAATAGTGCTGCATCCATCCCGAACATCGTGGCGAGTTTTTCCTCAAGCTTGTTGACCGATGGATCTTCTTTATAGACGTCGTCACCTACTTCAGCGTGCATCATCGCATTGAGCATTCCTGTCGTGGGTTTTGTGAGGGTATCGCTTCTTAAATCTATTGTCATTATTTTAAATCTGTCTTTAAATTTTTCGTCTAAGTCTTTTTCTATTTCAGTTTCTTGGAAACAAATATCTTATGAAACAGAAAGGATAATTGCTTTCGCTTACACATTTCACTTCAATTGGAAAAGTCCTCAGAAAGCCATAAAGTTAGCCGAAAAATATGTTTTACTGACGAAGTTAAGGGTATTTTTTGTTAGAAACCGGCTAGAAAGTCGCTTTTTTAAAACAATTGATTTTAGCTGAATTTAAATTCCAAATTGTGGTATTTCTTATTATTTGAGCGCATTTTATAATTCACAAAAACCTAAATTCTGGAAGAAGCTTTTGGAAATAACAAAGGGAACAAGTGTTTGATTACGTTGTTCCCTTTGCAAATCATATTCCTTCTATAGGGATTATTCCTTTTGAAGTTCAACGGGTATATTCTCAGCTACTTTACTTGATTTAAGCACCCCGATATGATTGTCTTATAAAAATACAAAAAAATTAGACGTCTTTAATCCTTGAATGAAAATTTAACATAAGTTTTTCAGGTTTGCTACCATCGTACTTAAAAGAGCTTCATAGTTTTCATTAGCTCTTAATTCTTCAAGCTCTTTAAGTAATATACCAAGGCCAATCGAATATCAGACAGCGGATTATCGCTAGAGGTTTCGATGGGATATACCTTGAGAATTTCAGGATGATCTTCTTTTAAAAAGCCTAAATTCGCCTCCATTCCGGTAAGCAAGAACCCTAACATCGCGACTCTATAAACCTTAATTGCATCGATTCTGTCTGCGCCAAGAGTCCATTGACCATCTTTCTTATTAAGGTTTTCATTCCGCAATAAATACCCGCCAATGCCTTTATTACTTTCCCCGACATCCAATATCTGAGCGAGTAAACTGCCCGTCATTTCAACTTCTCGTATTTCTCCCCCAAACGGCATCGCTCGCAAGATATCATATTGAGTCACTGGAGCATTTAAAATATCGTCAACGCGAATTGCGCCCGCATTCACAAGGACGACATCCGCCAAAGGCGCGGCAGCTTGCACGCCGCGGACCACAAGCTCTGTTAAATTGGTCGGCTGTGATCGGATTATAATTTCCCGCCCTTCAAGCGGTTCACTTTTTTCTATAACAATATTCTCTGCATCAAATCCTAACGAATTATAGTTGTCATTCGCAATCTGCACCCACTTTTCAACAACTGTATTTGTATGATCATCAAGTGCTATCTCTTCATTCAGGTATCTTAATTGTGGAAACACTTTTACTTGACCATTCTTTTTATTCAAACTTAAGGTGTTCACATAAGCCGTTTTCGCATTGGCGTGAGCCTTGGTAATATAGACATCGCCGACTTTTTCGAATTGCATATCATGCTCATGTCCGCCCATTATTAATCCTAAACTCGGAATCTCTTGAGCAAGTTTAATATCGTCCTTCAGATCCAAATGAGTTAAAGCGATTACGACATCTACTGATTCCTTTATTTCTTCGTACAACTTCTTAGCGGTTTCTATCGGATCGGTATAGGATACGTAGGATGCTTTATTAAAAGGGAGCGTCAATCCAATAATTCCAATTTTGGCCTGCGTACCATCGGCATCGATGACATTTAAAATGTAAGTTTCTGGAAAAGGTGCTGTCAAAGATTTGTAGAAAGGCTCAATAATGTCTCCTTTTTCATGAAATGTATTTGAAGAAACCCAAGTAAACTCTGATTCGTCAATTCGTGACTGGAGTTCATCTTCTTTAATATCAAATTCATGATTACCGAAAACGACAAAGTCCATCTCGGCAGCATTTAAGGCTTCTACCATTTGTTTGCCGCGGATGCTTTTTCCTTCGTATTTCAAGCTGTTATAAATGGAGGGACTCACAAAATCTCCTCCCATCACAAGAAATGTATTCTTGTTTTTCTCTTTTTCCTGCTTTTTTAAACTTGCAACACGGGCGATGCCGCCTTCTTTCCCGCCTCCTAAAGGTGCTATTTCATACACATCATTGACCTGTACAAAAACAATATCGATTTTACCATCATCCTTGATTGAAGTGGTTTTCTGCCTTACAGAGCAAGAAGTTCCAAACAGTAAAACCACGAAATACAGAAGCGTAATTCTTTTTTTCATAATTGTGATATTTTATGCAAAATAGGCATTTACAGTCTGAATAAAAACGTAGCCTCCTTTAAAAACACTCATAATCAGCACTTAAAGAACAAAAAAAAGTACCTTATAAACTTTAGATATGTGCTCGGTCTCGGCTCATAAATTGTCGCTAAAAAAAAGGGAACACGTTTAAAATAACGGTGTTCCCTTTGATAATGATTATGTCGTTTTTCGCAGTTTATATTTGCGAAGCCTTTCGTCCCTCTTCCTACTGAGCAGGTTCAAGAATTCTTTTGGATTTTCTATATAGACGATTTGGATAAATATTTCTTTTAGCAAAACGGTTGACCTTGTCGCTATTGATCATTTTGATATAAACCTGTTTGGTCACACCAAAATATTCGTAAGTTGATCCATCCAAGAAAGTGATTTCCATCAATAAACCTTTGTGCGTATAATCTGCGATTCCTGAGTTGGTAATCGTTTCAGTATACGCCTCTAAATTTGATGCAATGGTTTCTGGCGCCATACTTACCAAAAAATGGTAGCCATCAATAATTTTTCGGCTTTGTATTTCAGCTTCTTCCTGCAAGGCGTCTCCATTTTGGAATTTATCGGGATGCCATTCCTTTACTAAATCACGGTAAGTTTTTTTTAAAGTCTTTAATTCGACTTCGTTTTCCACTCCAAAGAGTTTCTTGTATTCATTTATGCGCTTCATTTCAAATTTTATTTGAGGGCGCAAAAGTACGAGTTAATATTCAATGTATTACAATAAATTACCGATTGTTTTTTCATCCTTAACCTTTATTTAGCTTCTTTCGGGCAGTTCTTTTTTGGCAATTGCATAAAAATATTATGGATAGCATTTTAAAATATCAACGGCCGTTGTTGGTGTTTTCCACCAACAACTCCTCACTCTTGAAATTCAACATTATCTGAATAATAGATTTTCAATCGTAAACTGGATGCTAAAAATTTCAATTTTGGTAAAAAAGCTTCTTTTGAGTGTGCATTCTTATGGTTCTCTTTGGTTATTGACCGAGCACATCTTAAAGTTGCCGTGAAAAATAGGATTCTGAAATTTTCAACTTTTTTATCAAAAAATCATACCAACTTATTATAAAACAACGTTAAGTACTTTAAAGACCTTACTTTTTGAATTATATTTACATCGTTTCACATTAATTATCCATTTTATTTTATGAACACGTTTTTAAAACGTCTTTTGGTTATACTAGTTCTTGTAGCAATAGGTTTATTTTTATACTCTTACTTTATTGAAGATGTATTTTCAAAAACTAGCCCCAAGGCTATCGTAAAATTCGAACAAAATGACACCACGTTGGAAGTTCAATACTCACGCCCTTCTAAAAAAGGGCGCGAGATTTTTGGAGCTCTAGTACCATACAACTTAGTCTGGCGTACGGGTGCCAACGAGGCCACGACATTTACGACCAATAAAAACTTGATTGTGGGCGGCATTACTGTTCCTAAAGGAATTTATACGCTTTGGACCATTCCTACGGATAGCGTATGGACCGTTTGTTTTAATACCAAACAATACCCTTGGGGTGTTGACGAGCATATGCAGCCCATGCGCGAACCCAAGTATGACCTTGTAGAGATTGATGTGCCGGTTTTACACACCGACCACACCATTGAGCAATTTACCATTGGCTTCACAAACATTATGGATAGCTTAAAAATGACCATGACTTGGGATCAAACTAAAATTGAAATCCCAATGGAAATCAGCAAGGTGCAACCACAATAGATTAAATTCTCAAAGTTTGACTGACCATCGCAAATCTTCAGCATTACAAGAAAATGAAGGTGTTTCTGAACCTGAAACGACCAACAAAGGTGCTATTGCTTCTATAAAAAACAAACGACTCAGCCAACCTTCAGCAACCGAATTAGTAAAAGGTATCCTAGCGAAAAATCGTACCGCTCTCAGTAGAGCCATTACTTTGGTGGAAAGCACGAATCCTTTACATTTACATAAGGCCAATGAAATTATTCAGAAGTGTCTGCCCTATGCCAATAAATCGGTCAGAATTGGAATTACCGGGGTTCCAGGCGTTGGAAAAAGCACGTTTATTGAAACGTTCGGTACTTTTTTGACTTCACAAGGAAAGAACATCGCTGTATTAGCGGTCGATCCTAGCAGTAGCTTGACCAGAGGCTCTATTTTAGGCGATAAAACCCGAATGGAAGATTTGGTCAAAGATGAAAACGCCTTTATCCGTCCGTCGCCCTCCGGCACCTCCCTTGGTGGTGTGGCGCGAAAAACTAGAGAAACTATTATTTTGTGCGAGGCAGCCGGATTTGATACCATTTTGATTGAAACCGTTGGGGTTGGTCAAAGTGAAACTGCGGTCCATAGTATGGTTGATTTCTTTTTATTGTTAAAATTGGCTGGAGCTGGCGACGAATTGCAAGGCATCAAACGTGGCATTATGGAAATGGCCGATGCCATCGTGATCAATAAGGCAGATGGCGATAATCTTAAAAACGCCAAAATTGCCAAAGTGGAATTTAATCGCGCATTACATCTCTATCCCCCAAAAGAGTCGGGGTGGCAACCGAAGGTTTTACTCGCAAGTGCACTTCAAAATAAAGGCATTCCAGAAGTTTGGGAATTGATAGAAAACTATTTATCCGTTGCGAAGGAAACTCATTTTTTTGAACATACCCGCAAGGAGCAGAACAAATTCTGGTTACTCCAAACCATCGATGACCGATTAAAATCTGATTTTTACAATAATCCTTCCATCAAAAAAGAATTAAAAATTCAGTTGGATCACATTGAAAATGGGGAAACCTCTCCTTTCGCTGCTGCGGAAATTTTATTGGCAGAATTCCTGCGAAGGCAGGAATCTCAAAATTAAGTTTCAAGATTATAATTTCTTGTTTCAAGTTTCATGTTTGAATGGGCACCACGTTCTTGAAATTAAAAATTACTTTCTATTTAAAGGCAACGGGCGCAAAGGTTTTTTCGCAAAGGTCGCAACGTAATGATAGTGAGATTAAGAGTTTAAAGTTCAAGCTTCTGGTTTCTTGTTTATGGTTTCTTGTTGGAGCCTGACCGAATAAGCTTACCCTTTTCTGATATATAAATTTAGGAGTCCAACTTCAATTTCAATGCGTTTACTGAGCTTGTCGAATTATCAATTTCAACTGGTCACTGAGCTTATCAAAGTCCATACTTAATTCTTTCCTCCAAATTCTTTCTCCTTCCTACATATTCATCTACCTTTGCAAAATATTGGTTTAACACTATCATTTGAGAAACAATAGTGTGATTAAAAGGGAATTCTGTTAAAATCAGAAGCTGTTCCCGCAACTGTACGCTTAGTCTTGATGTATTTCGGGATGCTTATTGTAAAAACTACTTACCACTGCTTTTTTAGCGGGAAGGTTCACAAGAAGACGCAAGCCAGGAGACCTGCCAATAACAACAACCATTTAAAAAAACACCTGTTCGGGATAAACAGCATTTATGAGATATTATATTTCTTATATTCTATTGTTATTTACTTTTCTTGGTCATTCACAAGAGAACCAAACTGTTTTGGATACTATTTTTCTAAAATCTGAAAAATTACAAGACAAATCTGTTGGCCAACCGATCATCCTGCTCAACAAATCTGTATTATCCAATTACCGACCACAACTTACCGAAGTTTTACAATTCGAAACTCCCATTTACTTTAAAGAAAACGGCTTCGGAATGGTGACTTCTCCTTCATTTAGAGGTACTACCGCTCAACAAACCGCCGTAGTTTGGAATGGCATCAACATCAATTCTACGTTTTTAGGACAAACCGATTTTAGCCAAGTCAACACACAGAACCTTTCTGAAATTTTAGTGCGTCCTGGTGGTGGAAGTACACAATTTGGAACAGGAGCCATCGGCGGCGTCGTGTATTTGAATAATAACCTCTCGGTTGATCAAGAAAATTCGCATGACATTCGTACATCTTACGGAAGCTTTAATACGAAGAACATCAGCACCAATCACAGTATTTCGGGTGAAAAAACCAATTTACAAATCGGTGTGAGTTATTTAGATTCCGATAATGATTATAAATATCTTAAGACGAACAATCACAACGAAAACGGACAATTTTATAACCTGAATGCCTCCGTAAATGGCATGTATCAACTAGATGCTAAAAACACCTTTAAGGTGTATTCCAATTGGTTTTTTAGCGATAGGCATTTTTCAATTGTTGAATCGTCACAAACACGTAATAAATACACCGATGATAATTTACGCTTGTTGGGTGAATACCAGCATAAATCTGGCAAGAACCAATCCACAGCAAAATTAGCTTTGATTAACGAAAAGTATCGATTTTATCCCGAAATCGACAGTCGCGAAGGTTCCACCAATGGCGTGGGATGGACTTATATTGCGAATTACAATTATCAAATGCAATTCAAAAGATTATTGCTGAATTTTGGCGGCGAATATAATTTGACCACTGCCAACGGATCCAACTACGACAATATCAAACGCAATAATGGAAGTGCCAATGCCTTTATGAAACATAAATTGACCAAAAATTTCATTTATCAAGCGACTTTACGAGGAGAATTGAACGAAGGTTATAAAAGCCCGATTCTGTTTTCGCTTGGTACCAGCTGGCAACCCATCCCTGAATATGCGCTTAAAACATCCATTTCTAAAAATTACAGAACACCAACGTTTAATGATTTGTACTGGCCAGGCATC
>NZ_JBDSLS010000132.1:0-19568 GCF_039916245.1 Gelidibacter sp. | reverse complement strand
TTAATGGCTCTAAAATAATCGGCACACTTCCCCAAGTTTTCAGTAGGGTATAATAGTAAAAGGCTCTTAAGCCATAAGCCTGCCCCAATAAATGTTTTTTTTGAGATTCATTTACAAACGGCACACTTGGCACGTTCAATATAAAATCATTTACCTTATGTATGCCTGAATACAAACCTGCCCAACCACCAAAAGGTGCTGTTGCAACAGTAATATTAGATTCGATTAAGGCTTCATTATCTGGCGACTCAAAAGTTCGCCCACCCCATATATCACTTCTCATTTCACCTAATAGCCACAAGTTTCCTGCGGATGATCTTAGGCTTCCATATAACCCGGTATGTGCTGTTTTTGCACCTTCTTCGGTATCCCAAAAACCTTGCGCAGTCAATTCGCTTGGACTTTTTAAATCAAGTTCGTTTGAACACGCGCTTAAAGTCACTACCGTGATAAATAAATATATATACTTTTTCATCTTCTTAAAATTTAAAACGTTACGTTAAGACCTAGAGTAAATGTTCTTGGCATTGGGAAATTCCCATATTGAATACCACCAATTTCTGGGGTGTCACCTTTCATACTTTTAAAGTAATGCAAGTTAGAACCTGTGACATAAATACTCAATCTGTCAATAACACCATTAAAATATTCGGTTGGTAAGTTATAATTTAGAGTTACTTCACGTAATGCTAAATAGTCTCCTTTTTCCCAGAATTTTTCGTTTCCATAGTTTTGTAAATCGCTGGTACTTTCACCACCTCTCCAAACGTTTTTAGATCCGTTAACAAAAACAAAGCGCGGCCAATCGGCATCTGTATTAGTTGGAGTCCAAGAATCTCCGACGCTAGTAGGTAGCGCTTGATTACCTTGAGTTTGAGCATATCCTTTATTGTCCAAATGATTCCAGACTAAATGACCTGTAGCAAAATCTGTTTTTACAAATAAGCTAAAGTTTTTATATGCTACACTCGTTGTGAATCCTCCAACAAAATCTGGAGTGGTACGTCCAATAATTTTTCGGTCCAGACCATCAATAACACCATCGCCATTTTGATCTTTCCATTTCACATCACCTGCCCAACGTTTGTTACGGCTATTGACTGGCATATAATTATCTCTTATACCGTTATATGCATCAGCTTCAGCCTGTGTGGCATAAATACCGGCTTGCTCAAAAGCGACTACTAAATCATGACCAGAACGTTGACCTTCTTGAAAACCGCCAACCCATTCTTCTTTGCCGGTTTTTGAATTCCAAATAAGCGTACCGCCTTGTCTATTAAACTCATTATCATTTTCAGGAAGCTTTACCACATAGTTTTTATTAGAGCTAAAAGTAGCCCCGAAATTCCAAGTCAAATCTTCAGTCCTAATAATATCAGCATTGAATTGCATCTCAAAACCTTTGTTTCTAATGGTTCCGTTGTTAGTTAATATACTGCTAAACCCGGTATAATAAGGCAATGTCAGATTTGCCAATTTATCTTTAATGTCTCTTGAATACACATCAGTAATAATTGAAATTCGGTCATCAAAAAATGAGATATCTAAACCTGTATTAAATGTTGTTGATTTTTCCCAGACTAAATTTAAAGTAGGCAAGGATGTATTAGCATAACCGGTTTGACCGTTATATACACCTTGTGAACCATAAGCCCCATAAACACCATAATTACTCAAAACGTCTTGGTTACCATTAACACCATAACTTAATCTTGGTTTTAATCGTGTAATGATATTTTTGATGGTAGATTCTTTAAAGAATGCTTCGTTATGGACATTCCAACCCAAAGAAACTCCTGGGAAAAAGTCATATTTATTATTCCCTAACCTTGAAGACCCATCATATCTATAAGTAAAACCAAATAAGTAACGGTCATTATAATCATATAATACTCTTCCAAAAGTAGAAACTATTACATATTCCGTTTCAAAACTGTATGGAATACCATTGGCTTCTGCACCAGCATTAGTCGTTCCAATTAAATCGGTTGGAGAATTCCGTGTCCCAGCACGTGACTGAAAGAAGTTGTCTTTATAATATTCCCCACCAACCAATGCATTAAAATTATGATCTCCAAACTTTTTCATATAGTTCAAAGTTCCTGTCAACTGATTTCTTAAGGTTCTATCTAAGCTAAATCCTGCTAATCTCGTGGTATTTAATGGGCCAGTAGTACTACCATCTCTATAAGCTTTATTAAAACTTTCATCATGATTATTGACTGTAAAATGACTTCCATTTACAGTGAAAGTCAAATCTTTTGTAAGATCCCAATCAATACCAACTGATGCTGACAAGCGTTGTTCTAAATTATTTCTAACAAACTTATCTTGATAATATAATGGATTCCCGAAGCCATTGTTTTGACCAACCGCATACTGATTTGACCAAGAACCATCAAGATTACTGTCATAAGTTCTGGAAGTTGGTGCCTGACCTTGAAATCTACTAAACACCGTATCATCACTTCCTAATGGACTTCTATTTAAATTAGAATGCGAGTAGAGAACGTTTGAGTTGACTTTAAAATTATCAGTAATTTTATAAGTACCGCTAAACTTTCCTGAGTATCTATTAAATCCAGAACCTAAAATAAGACCTTCGTTATCCAAAGCTCCTAACCCTAAATAGTAAGTCCCTTTTTCATTACCTCCATCAAAGGATAAATAATGATCTTTGGACACACTATTTTGATAGATACGTTCGGAAATATCCGTAGCGTCGTAAAACAAAATTTCCTGACCTGGATTCACTACATCCGGGATGGACTTCCATCCTGGTGTATTCAATAAATAGCTATTGGCAGATGATAATCTTTGTGTCGTAAATGGATCATTTGTAGCATTATTACCCGTACCCATACTGTTTGCGCCATTTAAAAAAGCTACAAACGCATTAGGATCACCTACAACATTTCTATACCAAGCAATACCTTGTCTGTTATAATTGATATGGTCTTCAGCACCAAGATAGTGTTGATCGTTTCTTTCTTTATTAGTACTGAACTTATAGCGATAATTGATGGAAGAACGCCCAACCTTACCTGTTTTTGTGGTTACCAAAATAACACCATTAGCAGATCTTGCTCCGTAAATAGCCGTTGCAGCCGCATCTTTCAAGACCTCAATGGACTCGATATCATCGGCGTTCAAAGCATAGAAAGAACCTGGAATACCATCAATTAATATTAAAGGTGAACCTGTACCGCTAAAACCAGTGCCTCCACGCAAAATAATTTGTGGCGTAGAGCCAGGTTGACCAGTTGTGTTAGTCACTCGCAAGCCCGCAATTGTACCCTGTAATGCCGTGGCGACGTTAGATCTTGTGGATGTTTCTAGAATTTTAGTATCCAATTTCGAAACTGAAGTTGTCAATTGTGACCTACTTTGTTTACCATACACTGTGATGACAATTTCGTCCAACATGGCGGTATCTTCAGCTAAAGATATGTTTAATGTCTGCCCTGTAACTTTAGCTTCGCTGGCTTTATAACCCACAAAACTGAACACAAGCATGTCTCCAGCCTTCGCTTTGATGGTATAATTTCCATCAAAATCGGTAACCGCACCAGTGCTAGTGCCTTTAACAATAACGGTGGCTCCGGCCAATGGCAATTGATCTCCCGATGAAATCACTGTACCTGTTACGCTCATATCCTGACCAAAACTTAAGGCTGGTAAGGCAAAAAGCAAAATAAATATCAAATACATGATATTGAAGTCTTTGTTTCTCATATTAAACTGTTTGAATTAATTAAAATTGAATTAACATTAATAAAGGCATTATGTAATACATAATGCAATGTACATATTAAAACGAACTCTACAAGAGTTTTTTTATGAAAATATTAACAGAGAAACATCTTTTTTAAGAATTGTGCTATCATTGCTGAATAGTTGTAGATATGTCGTGGTAATTCCGTTAAATATTTTGAATTAAGAAACCGGATATTTATGTAGAATAGGGTCAATTATAGGATTTCAAAACATAAAATCGATTGAGATTATTACGTTTTAAATTTCAGATGAGCTGCTCAGATGTCGTTTTTGAGCATTTCAACATCTGGAATGTTAAGCGGAATGGCGTTTTGACACTGCAAATCACTATGCTACTCCAAAAGAACCGAAACTCTACGACAGACTCAACATCTGCCCGATCGCATAGAGAAACAACCCATGCACCTGTCAGGCCTGGATTTTATCAATACATTCAGATTAAAAATGAATAGTCCCGAGCTTTAGCTGGGATATGGAAGTGTAGTAGTTTATCTCCTATTCAGGACTCTTCGGATTTAAAGGTCTAATGGTAATATCACTAATAAGCATATTGTCTGGTGTCTGCAAGATATACACCAAGGTGTTGGCCAAATCTTTTGGTTGTAGCATATTATGATGTGAGGCGATTCCTGAACTTTCAAAAAAATGAGTATCAATGGAACCTGGATTAAAACACGTGACTTTGATATTAAAAAAGCGAAGTTCTTTGAACAAAGCATCACTAAATCCTTGAATTCCAAATTTTGTAGCACAATATGCTGCAGATTCCGCCCTACCTGTACTTCCTAAAATAGAGCCGATATTTATAATATGGGATCCTTCTTCCTTTTTCTTCATTAGGCCAACCACTTGTGAGGTCATAAAATACAAGCCGTTTAAGTTGGTATTGATCATCGTCAACCATTCTTCAGAAGGCATTTCATCTATTTTACCAAAGGAACCAGTTCCCGCATTATTAATGAGAATTTCGGGACTATGGCTTTCTGAAAAGGTTTCGTTAATCCAGCTTTTTACAGTTTCATGATTTGAAATATCCAAAGGAACTGACACAAAGTGATCGCCCAATTTATCTTTTAAGGATTGCAGTGCTTTTACGTTTCGCGCAACCCCATATACTTTTGCGCCACTATGAATCAATGCTTCCGAAATGGCAGCACCAAGCCCGCTACTTGCACCGGTTACTATGGCTGTTTTATTTAGAATGTTCATGATTTTGAGTTTTATTTATTAATTATATCTGATAGAATTAATAGCTCGTCATTATGCGACTTTGATTGTTTTCTGCAGAAATATCATAAATAGACGCACAATTACCTTAGAATAGTTTTCAAAGTAGAATTTTTTTTCCAAGTTACTATAAAACCTTTTTTTTTATTTTATCTTTGCTTTTCAAATTCGGCAATGAGGTCTGCCTTGAACCGTTCCGCTTGGAACTGATGACATCTACTTTTAATGGCTTACGCTACCGTAGAATCATTATTTAAGGCAATATGGACAAAAATAAAATTAAGAGTTTTTTATTCTCATTCGAACAAATACCCACTTTATTATATCTTTTAAAATGGACTCTCATCTGCTTGGTCTTAGGAGTCATCGTTGGAGGTGTTTCTGCTTTTTTCTTACTGAGTTTAGAATGGGCTACAAACTACAGAGAATCACATTTATGGATTATCGCCTTATTGCCTGTTGGAGGATTTATCATCGGATTATCCTATCACTTATTTGGAAGTAGTGTTGTAAAAGGCAATAACTTATTGCTTGAAGAGCTTCATTCTCCGAAGAAAATAATTCCATTTAGAATGGCGCCACTCGTTTTGTTTGGAACCATTGTAACCCATTTATTTGGCGGTTCGGCAGGTCGTGAAGGAACAGCAGTACAGATTGGCGGCGCGATTGCGGATCGATTTACAAAAATTCTCAACCTATCCAAACGCGATCGGCAAATTGTATTGATTGCAGGTATTAGCGCAGGTTTTGCCTCTGTTTTTGGCACGACCTTGGCTGGCGGAATTTTCGCATTGGAAGTTCTGATTCTAGGTCGGATACGATTGGACGCCATAATCCCAAGTTTTATGGCCGCAGTTTTTGCCAATTATTTTTGTGAAATATGGGGTGTTTCACATACCCAATATACTATTAGTACTGTTGCAGAAATGACGCCCATAAATTTGTTATGGTCTTTATTGGCCGGAATTATTTTTGGTCTGGTGGCCATGCTCTTTTCAAAATCGACTCATTTTTGGAGCAATCTTTTTAATAAGCATATTAAATATCCACCACTCCGTCCTGTCATTGGAGGAACCCTATTGGCAATTGCCATCTATTTTATGGGTACGACCAAATATATTGGTCTTGGAATACCTACAATAGTGGATGCTTTTAACATTGATCTTAATTCTTACGATTTCATCTTAAAGCTTTTATTCACATCCTTTACCCTCGGCGCTGGTTTTAAAGGAGGTGAAGTAACACCTTTATTTTTTATTGGTGCTGCTTTAGGAAATGTACTCATCTGGTTTATTCCTTTGCCAATGGGTTTACTTGCCGGAATGGGATTTGTAGCCGTTTTTGCAGGAGCTACCAATACACCTCTCGCCTGTACTGTAATGGGTATTGAACTTTTCGGAATAGAATCAGGAGTTTTTATTGCCTTGGCTTGTTCTACAGCTTATCTATTTTCAGGTCATACCGGCGTTTATTCTTCTCAAATTATTGGCAGTCCAAAGCATAGTTTATTTATTCGAGAGAAAGGTCTTCATCTTTCTGAAATTAAAAATAAAAGAACAAAAACAGAACAAAAAAACGGAGAACTTGATGACGATTAGGATCTATTTTGAATAGCTCAAAAAATCAATAAGCCATCCTTTTTTAAAACAAATGTACGCTTCCGACGTTTCAACGGAACTTATGAAACGGGCCAATGATTTTGGTTTTCATCAGGTGCCTCCTCGCTTAACACTTTTCCATTGATTCAATAAAAAAACGACCCTCCAGATTTTCAGTCTGAAATGGTCGTTTTTGAAAAACATTAGTAAAACATACGTAACCCTTTCTCGTTAGGGGTCAACGATTATCTTTCCTTTCATTGTGGGATGGATACTGCAATAATATTCAAAGGTATTGCTGATGCTCTTTTCCCAAGAACTGCTCAAGGCCAAAGTGCCTGAAGTCCATCTATTTTTAGGAAAATCCGTAATGTTGTGAGGCACGAGATCTTTGTTTATCCATACGACAGTATCTCCTTTGTGCACGTGCAACTCGGCTGGATCAAACACCATTCCTTTTATAATCACGATATGCTTGGTATTTGTGACTAGGGTTGGATTAATGGCAGTGAAACTCCTTAATGGCCATAGTGCATCTGTCTTTTGACTTTCAACAAAAGAACGGTTTACAAAAAACAGCAAACCGATTCCACATAACACTAAAACGCTCCACAGCTTACCTGTTGTCATGTCCTACATTTTATGGTTGGCTTGAGCGTTTTTTGCCATATGCAAGTGATGCTCTAATATTGGCAAAACACTCTGCAACAAATCTTTTAACTCTGCATTTTGAGTTTGCGGGATCAGGACATTTTTAACGGTGGAGATCACTGCTTCGTGATAGCTCACTTCATTATCAATATAAGCTTTGTCAAATGCTTTCCCTTCCTTACTGTCTAAAGTCATTTTTGTTTTTTTGGCATCATCCATCAAACTTTTGGAAACGGCATTATCTTTTGGGGTAACACCTAATTTTTTTGCCAATGCCACTGCTTGATTAATAACAGAGGTGTGGTCGTCAATCATGGTTTGTGCAAATTTTCGAATTTCCGCTTCTTTTGATTTTTTTAGAGCGATTTTCCCATAATCCACATCAATCTGATTGGCGGTTACAGCCACCGATGCAATTTCGGCATCGGTAAGCGTGGGAGTGGTTTTATTCTGCGCCATAGTCGGCATTGAAAATAGGGCAGCCACAAATAGTAGCATCATTGTGTTAATTTTAAATGTTTTCATGTTTTTGTTTTTTATTAATTAGTATTACTGAAATATTATGGTCCACTAAAATCTAGATGATTTTTTAAACCTTGCTTATTTTACTGTAAGTATTCCCTTCATACCGGCTCCAAAATGTCCTGGAAACGTACAGATGTACATGTATTTTCCAGGTTTTTTAGGTGCATTAAAAGTTACTTCTACCGTTTTTCCGCCAGCGGCCATACCTGTATGAGCAATAATCTGGTCTTTCAGTTTTGGATCAATATAACCGTTGTCGGCATGTTTCATTC
This sequence comes from Gelidibacter sp., assembly GCF_039916245.1. GTDB lineage: Bacteria > Bacteroidota > Bacteroidia > Flavobacteriales > Flavobacteriaceae > Gelidibacter. Next base: position 11,515 of record NZ_JBDSLS010000132.1, on the reverse strand, counting down.
CCGCCTTGTCAAAAGCCTCTGCATCAGTTGATTCCTTCAACAACACGAAATTGTGTGACATCGCAGCCGCAGGAAATTTGCTCTCATTAGATAATTTGACGGTAATTTTTTGCCCAGGTGTGGCTTGGATACTTTCAACTGAAAACTTAAGTTGATCCGTCCCTGTAATTGCAACGACTTTAGCAGTCTGTGCAAGTGCGTTTGCTGAAATAAATAAAAAGAAAATGGTCATCCATGTGAATGCATTTTTTGAATAATTTGTCAACTTTTTCATGATTTAAGTATTTTATAAATTGATTTCCGGATCGACCTCCATAATGACAACTACTTAAAAAGTTTTTTTAGAATTCTAAGCGTAAATTCCTTTTTCGACCAGAAGATAAAGAGATTCCAGTCTTCAGCACAGGATCGCTTTAGAATATTTGCGACGCGTCTATGCCATAATCTACCACGAAAAGAACTGTCTTGGTAAATTAATCTTGAATAAATCAATAGTAACAAAAGGGGCAGGTTTTGTTTTACGTTACCAGATAAAACCAGTGTATGGTTTATTTGTCTTTAAAAAAGATGTAAATCCAACCTAAAGATAATTAATAGTTTTCAAATCGGAGGAGTTTATCGGATTTAAAATTAAGAATTACATAACATTTAACACAAGTGCAACCTAACGAAATAAAAACATACTTCATTAGAATTCAACACATTAAAAACATAAGAGCATCATCGATAAACTCTCGATGCAATAGTTCGATTTCACCTACAATTCCATACCTGCGTTCCTTGCGCTGAACTTTGCGTCCCTTGCGGTTAAATCAATTAAACACAAAGACACAAAGGTTTTCGCAAAGGTCGCAACGGAAATAAAAACTTAAAAATACTTTTAATCTACTTTACAAAAACCATCTCAAATTAAACGACGCATTCCATACTTCAACATCCTGCCCGTACTAAAAAGGTACGTTCGGGCGGGTCGTTATTCAGAATTCGACATTAAAAGCTCTCATGTTCTGAAGATAACGATAAATAATTTCTAAGCGGATTCAATTTCCCGCCTCCGCAAAAGCTTAGAATGGGCTGGCTGCTTCAACTTCAATCTCCTTGCGTTCCTTGCGCATAACTTTGCGTCCATTGCGGTTAGATCAATTAAACGCAAAGACACAAAGGTTTTCGCAAAGGTCGCAACGGAAATAAAAACTTAAAAATACTTTTAATCAACTTCCTAAAAAACACTATTGCGTAATAAACGACACATTCAAGACTTCAACATTCAATACTTCAACATTCGATATTCGATATTTGTTATTCATTATTAAACTTCTTACAACACTTATTCTTTAATAAGTTCCAATTCAATTATCTTTAGTGTTAAAAATTAAGAGATGCATATTATTTCATGGAATGTCAATGGCATTCGCGCCGTTGTTCAGAAAGATTTTTTCGACACCATTATAAAACTAAATCCCGATGTGCTTTGCCTTCAGGAAACCAAAGCGCAGGTTGATGAAACAGCAAACGCTTTAAAACCGTTAGAGGGTTATCACAAGCATTATAATTCCGCAGTACAAAAAGGATATTCCAGCACTGCAGTGTTGAGTAAAACCGAACCGATTTCCTTTACTAACGATATTGGAATTGCCGAGCACGACAATGAAGGAAGGGTGCAATGTACCGAATTTGAGGACTTTTTTCTGGTCAATGTCTATGTTCCAAATTCGGGTCAAAAACTGGAGCGATTGGGCTATCGTCAACAATGGGACGCGGACTTCTTAGCTTATCTCACAAATCTTGAAAAAATCAAACCTGTGATTGCCTGTGGTGACTTTAACGTGGCACACCGTGCCATAGATCTTAAAAATGACAAAGCAAACTACAACAAAACAGCGGGCTATACTCAAATTGAAATAGACGGGATGGATAATTTTCTGAAAGATCAATTTGTCGATTCTTTTAGACTTTTACATCCTGATACAGTTGCCTACACCTATTGGAGTTACCGTTTCAAGGCACGAGAGCGCAATACGGGCTGGAGAATTGATTACTTTTTGATCAGTAAAGTTTTAGTGGATAAAATAAAAGCCGTTACTATTTATTCAGATGTTATGGGGTCGGACCATTGCCCAATTGGACTTGAGATTGATTTGTAATCTAAACTTTACAATAATATTTAGACACTGATCTGACCGTCCGTTTAGGCGGGCTTCACGGAGTTACACGGATAAATTAGTTAGGCTCATTGAGATTTGTGACCTAATTACACGAATCAAAAAACTTGAGGTATTTTAAAAAACCTAGTAAATATTCGTGTCTAAAAAACAGATGGCATGAAATGGAAAATGAGAATCAATCAGCGCAGAATACAGTAACTTTTTCAGTTACAAAGGACGCTCTTTACCCAAATTTTAAAATAGGAAATTCGATACCCAAAGATTCTACTGCCGATCAAACCGCTCTAAATACATCCGAAAGTAGCGCAGGCATCGACCTCGAGGCAATCAAAAAAATTGAAGAAAAACTGAAGCTAACCTTTCTATCTGAAAAAGATGCAGAAAACCATGTCTGCATGGCTAACAACCCCGAAGTGCGTGACGAGTTTAAGGACATTTTTGACATTAAAGATCTGCTGGATTTTAGTTATGCCGTATTACATTCACCCAGCTATCTCGAAAAATACAAGGAGGTATCAAAAATGGATTGCTTTCAAATCCCCTATCCCAATGATTCTTACCATTTCTGGAAATTAGTAAATCTTGGTACAAAATTGAGGGATTTGAATCTGAGGGAAGCGCCTTCAGATGAAACGCATAACCACGAAGCTGTTGAAATTTTAAAAAGAATTGCGGAGATTAAAGTCGAATAGAATTTCTAAAAAACTAAAAAATATAAGACACGAACCTGCCCGACTGCGTCATTCAGGCGGGTTTCACGAATACTCACTAATTTTTAAAAATCCTTTAGATTTTTAATTGGTGTCAATTAGTGAAATTAGTGTCTAAAAAAATACAAGCGAGTTTAAATAGGTTATCCTTAAATCAATATTACGATGAAAACACAAAACAGCACTTCTCTAAAAATCAGGTGTAAATTATTTGCTATCAATTTCATGAATGCAACAGTACGCACGACCATTACGTCCGTGGCATTATTCTGAAAACCAAGTTGTGCAACTCAGCGCTCACTGGTATCTGACATGCTAAGCGACTGTTTACTGTAACAGCCTCGCTTTTTGAAAGCGTCTCTTTTTCATCCGCTTCCATCTTTTCAGAAATACTGCCTTCAAGAATTTGAATGTCACAAGTGCCACACCATGCCCGACCCTTGCAGTCGCCAACATCTTCCATATACTTATCAAAGAGCAGGTCCATTAAATTATGATATTCGTTGAGCTTGAATGCTGCGCTGCATTCTTCATCGAACTCATTGATATAAGTAAAACTGTAACTTTCAGATGCCATAAATTGTATGCTATAAATATTCAGAGTGCCTCAACCGGAATCACTTTAAGGCTGTAAAAACACTTCCGTTTAAGATGTTAAAGTTAAACTAAGTCGTCCAATGAAATCAGGTATTATCCTGAGCATTTTGGTTAAAAAACCCCAACCTTCAGCACATAAGTAGGTCGCGCTGCGGATTGGGAATAAGTAGGTATTGTCTTTTTTTCTTTAAATAACAGGTGTTATTTACAACTTATCCATCTCTTCCATCGCAATGGAGGCGTGGGCATAAGCCGCACCGGCACGCATTTCTGCAGCCACCCAAATGGCTTCCATCATTTGTTCTTTACTGGCACCTTTTCGACTTGCTGTTATTGTATGTCCCTTAATGCAATTGGCACATTGAGTCACATGCGAAACTCCCAAAGCGATCAATTGTTTTGTTTTTTCATCCAGAGCTCCTGCCTTAAATACAGTATTACTAAAAGTTCGCCAAGTTTCAACGATATGCGGCGCCAAATCTGCCTTTTTCTTAGCCATTTCTGGGGTAGACGTTGGATATAACTTTTCTTCCATATTACCTTCCATAGCATCAACAGCAATGGCTGCATGCGTATAAGCGCCACTTGCCCGTCCAGCAGCAGCCACCCAAATGGCCTCCATAATCTCCTCCTTGCTAGCGCCTTTACGCATTGCTTGTGGAGTATGAGCTCTTATACAATACGGACATTGAGTTACGTGTGCAACGGCGACCGCAATAAGTTGTTTTGTTTTTTCATCCAAAGCGCCTTCTTGAAATACCGTTTTACTGAAAGTGCGCCAGGCTTCAATTTGTTGAGGAGCTAAATATGCTTTTTTGCGAGCTAAATCTTGTGCGCTGTTCATATTTACAATTTTTAGACAGTGGTTAAAACTATAGAAGTTGGGCGTCCATGGTAATTTTTAAGCTCAAGGCTTTACTAACTGGACAGTTATCCTTGGCGGCGTTGGCACATTCCATGAACTTATCTTGTGTAATGTTTGGTATTTTTGCTTTGAGCGTCAAATGAGATCCGGTAAGTTCCAGCTTATCGACATCCATATTTACTGCTGAAGACACCTCAAGAGCATCTGGAGTGTAGCCTTCCTTTCCAAGAATCATGCTTAACGCCATCGCAAAACACCCGGCATGAGCTGCTGCGAGCAATTCGTCTGGATTAGTGGCTTTGCCTTCTCCAAATCGAGAATTGAAACAATATTCTGAATTGTTCAAAACCTTACTTTGGGTGGTAATTTTTCCTTCGCCTTCTTTTAATGAGCCGTTCCACACGACATGAGCTGTACGTTTCATAATTTGATGTTTTAGATGTTGTGTTTTATGTTTCAGTTATGGACGAGAAGTTTAGTAGTGAGGTCTGATTTTTGTATCAAGAATTTTTCGCAACATCTTCCACACGTTTAGCACTATCGCCTTTATTTAAACTTAACCGGACGATACTGTCTTTTACAGCAGTCAAATCGTGAGGCACATCACCTTCCAACGACACCAAATCACCTCTATTTAATGTATGAATCTCTCCGTTGACTCCGAAATCAATACAGCCTTCAAAAATTTCGACCACAATAGCGAAAGGCGTTTTATGTTCTTTCATAACTTGGCCTTTCTTAAAAGCGATGCGAATTTCCTTGCCGTTCTCAGTTTCTAATAATACTTGAATGGTTGGACGGGTCTCGTGGTATTCAATGTTGTTGGTTAATGATGCTGTTTTCATGTAGCGTACTATTTTTTATTGTTATTAAAATTATTTATTTTCATTCCCACGAAGGTGGGAATCTTATAGTTTAAGTTCTTTTCAAAATTAAGGGATAAAAGTTTTATACATGTTGGTTTTGTATAACCTGTAATTTTTGAATAAAATTCAATAAAAGCAACCGCTCTTTCCCTAAAATTATAGTGCAAAACTAAACATAATTTTAATTAGGACAAAACTATCCGAATTAAAATTTTGTTATATAAATATCATTTATTGTTTTAAAGCTACCGAAATACGATTATGTGTTTTCCTACATTAACGTTTGCTAAAGAGAATATGGCGTCCCTCTGGGACTCTGATCATTCTTTAATTTTATAATCTATTAATATTTCGCCCCTCTGGGGCTGTGCTTTCCTCAATGACGTTAACCGGATTTGGCTCAAATTCATTGTGAATTTAAGAACCATTTTTTCGCGAAACTTCGTATCTCTTTTGTGCAACTTTGCGTTATAACTTTTTTAAGATACCAAGAACATTCGTATTTCAAAATACAAATCTTTAAGGCTTTACGAGTCCTCCAAGTTGAGAATTTCGTTCTCCCTATCTACACAAAAGATTTATAAAGGTCCATATTCCAATACATAATAAGATAGAATAGACCAAAAGCAATAAATATAATCACTAAAGCCCAAACCCAAGCAGGGACGGCCTTTGGTGTTTCAGAACCTCGAATTACAAAAAAATCGGAGGTTTCACTGCCATAAGCGTTGATGGTAATCGGAATTTGAGCATCAACCGTTTCATTATCTTTTAAGCCCACCACCGCTATTTCAGGTCCGTTGCGCACAATAAATGGTATTTCACGAACGCCTTCGATATTATTTGAGGATTTTGCCACAATTTTCAACGTGTGTTTCCCGTCGGGAATCTTGGTGGTATCCAAGACGATCTTAACCGGTGGCGCAAAGGATGCAAATGGCTGTGGGCTATCATCCAAAAAAACTTTTATGATTCTATTATCTTCCATAATTTTAAAATCCTTCGTTTCTAACAATATTCTTGATATGGTCGGGGTTGTTCTCCTTAGGTCTTATTAAATATTTAAGACTGTAGAAAAGCGTAAAACCAACAATAATAACAGCGCCCCAAATAATAAAATAGTCGAGGTTTCCCGATGGTCCTTGGCCATGGGTAATATTTTCAAATCCTTTCGGTTGATTTTTCTTGCAGAGATCGCAAGCGAAGGTCATATATGGACCCCAAAAAAATAACCACGCCCCTAATAAAGCTCTTTTTTTCATCTCTTATTTATTTAGTTCCATCTCCACATATTGTCGAATTTTAGCCACATCCTCTACAGTCACAGCTGGTGCAGCATTACCCCAGCTACTGCGTTCATGGGTCAGAATAGCTGCAATTTCAGCATCATTAAGTTGGTCGCCAAATGGTGGCATGACGCCATAATCGGGACGCGCATTGTAACCTTGTATGATGATCCTGATCAGTTTTTCTGAATTGGCATCATTTACAATGGCACTTCCCACCAATGGCGGAAAAGCACCCACAACGCCCTTACCGGTTTCCTGATGGCATGCTGCACACACTTGTGAAAACAGTTTGCCACCATCCAATGCTTGGCCACCACCCTCGGTGCGTTCGGCCTGAATTTTTTTCAGCGCAGGGATAAAAGCATCTACGCTACCACCAGGCAATTCCGTTTGTTTCAGATATTTTAAATAATCTACCAAACGAAGGGCATCATTGGAGGCTACTATTTTTCGACCAGGTTTATTAAATAATTCCTTCGGAACGGCGACAACCTTATCACCCTTATTTACGGCTGAACTATCCACTTCTCTAAACAACCAAGGATAAGAGGGCATCACAGAGGCTGAAACGACCGCTCTTGGATTGTACAAATGGAGCAAATGCCAATCTTCGCTGGGTTGACGCACTCCAATATTGGTCAAATCCGGCCCGGTACGTTCACTTCCCAAAAGAGAGGGCGATTGTCGCCAAACGTCCATTCGCTGTTTGCTATAAAAATAATCTGAAGGAATGGATGGCCTGCTCCCCCATACTTTGTCCATTTCGATATTACGAACCTGTTGCGTGTGGCAAGCCATACAGTTTTCAGACACATACACATGAAGGCCTACGCGTTCATTGGCGGTCAATGGTTTTTCATCGGGAATGGGCTCCGTTTTTTGCATCTGAAAAGCTGGAAGGATAGCGATAAGAATACTCAAAGCAATAAATACACCACCTGCTGTAAGTACCAAATTTTTATGTTCTTTGTGAAAATTAAGCATGTTATAGGTATTATTAAACGGTTATTTCTTCTACTTTTTTCGATTTCAATGACGGACTCATCTTATCGTATCCTTTTACCATATAATAAAAATTATAGGCAAACACCAAGTGGGAGGTAAACATCAGCGAACCCCCAATGGCACGCCACACCCAATACGGACGCATCAATATGACCGATTCGATAAAGGGATTACTGTCAATCCAACTTAAACCTTTGTAGGTACCACCTGCCATGAGCGACATCATATAGGCAAAAAGTCCTATAAAGGCCAACCAAAAATGAGCACCTACCAATACCTGTGAAGGTTCCCTTCCGGTCAATTTTGGTACAATTGCATAAATGGAAGCCCACAGGAAGAACGCGACAATACCATACATGGTCATATGCGAGTGGGCCACGTTAAAATCAGTAAAGTGCCAGACAAAATTGGTAAATCGAAAAGCCTGCACACTGCCTTGCATGGAACCCACAAAATAGAATACGGTGCCCACCAAAAAAAACGGGAGCACATAACTTTTTGTAATGTGATTCCAACTTCCTTTCATGGTCATTAAAAAGTTGGTAGTCCCAGCCACAACCGGAATGGCCATTCCGGCACTAAACACAATAGCTATAGTTTGCAACCACCATGGCAACGGACTAAAGACAAAGTGATGCGTGCCAATCATGGTATAGAACAACATCTGTGTCCAAAATGCCAAAACTCCTAAGGAATAGGAATAAATAGGTTTATTCAGTGATGAAGGCAGATAGTAGTACACCAAGCCGAGGGTAAAAGTCATAAACCACATCCCAACACCTTGGTGCATATAATAACCTTGTATGACGGTTTCTCCCAAGCCATCTTGATAAAACGGCAAATAGCCAATGATGGCCAATACAATGGTCCAAATTAGAGACGCCAGAATAAACCAGTTCGATATATATATTTCTGAAATTTTACGGGTGGCAACGGTTTTATAGAAATTCCAGAACGTGATAATCAAGCCAATGGCGAAAAGTAACATGACCGGCCAGATGTACTCTCTATATTCTCCACCGCCATTATTGATGCCTGCCATCAAACATATACTACCCAATAGGACGGTTGCATTGATAAGCGCCCATCCTATCCATGCCCAGCTATAATTGTAGATTTTGGTGTTTGAAGTGCGTGCAATGACAAAATACCCCAGGCCAATCATCGCTAAGGATGACCATCCCCAGAACACCATATTGGTATGCACAGGCCGCAAACGACCAAAACTAAACCATGGTTGATGGTCCATTTCGGGCCAAACAAACTTCATTCCTAAATACTGTCCAATCAAGGTGCCTAACACCAACCACAATGTCGCCGCTCCAATATAATAAATGACAATTTTCTTTAACTCTTGAGGTGTTTCGAGACTGAGCGATGTTTTTTTCTTTTCAGCAAAAAATGCATTGCTTGGATTTCTTACCACGCGTTGCAACAAACCTTTTTCATCAATCGCTTCGTTTTCTCCCGATAATTCGTCCCCTTGTAACTTGTATTTTAAAGCTGCTTTTCGCTTTTCTAAGATACTATCGATGCCCGCTTCGTCCAAGGCCACAATCTCATCATCAAATGCGATTTGATTTTTACTGAGCTGCCGACGCTTTAAAGTATCGATATAACCATTTATTTTAATGAATAAAATAATGATCGCGATGATCAGTACAATGGCTATTAAGATGAAAGTCCCAATAATCCCAGGGCTGGTAAGCCAATTATCTGTCGTGATTTTCTCTTGGGCACTTAAAATATTTGGGAGGGCCATTAGAAACAACAAGATTACTATCTTATATTTTCTCATAAAGTTTAATTTATTCCGTTTTAATATTTATTGTTCAAATATTCTTGGCTTCTAAAAATATTCAACCAACATTCCAGTTTTATCGAATAAAAACAGGCTCATTGAGTTGAGAATATTTCCTTTAGTTCATACCAAATGCCCAAAAATCACTCGCATAGTTTACAAGTAAATTGGCAATACGGTAATTAAATTCTAACACACATCCCTTTTAAGCGGAGTAGTCATTGATGGCGAAAACACTAGTAATTAATACAAGCGTATCAATTATTTGAAATGCTTTCGAACCCTTCAGAGGACTCTTGATTGGATGTTAACACACAACTTTCAGTCAGTTGATAAAGTGTTTTCGCAGTAAAAGCAATAAATGAATTGACTTTTTTTTGCAATTTCCTTAAGATTTAAACTTGTTCTTTACTCTGATTTAGGTAAAGAAACACATGCTTTACGGTTCCATTCGCAAGATTTTAAAAAGCATAAACCTGACTTCGTACTACAAATATAAGCTCTGAATCTATATCAGACTAATTTATCCGATATTAAATATAAAAAACAATTGAAAAACCATGCTCAATTTAGAGCGCCACTACATTTGCCATTCGGAACCTACTGACATTGTCCGTTTTTCACATAAATACTTGATATTGAAGATCATAAAACAAAAGTATTTAATTAAAATTCTGAAATCCAAAAAGAAAATAACAATTACGAATAGCATAAAGATATAAAATAAGAAATAGAATGAGTAGAAGACGTAAAAAAAATCAGACCGAAATTTCAGAAATCGTATTTGAAAATTCAATCGTTAATGAGTTGAACAAAAAATATTCTTTGGCGCTTCAAAGAAATTCGTGGCCTCGAATTCCCATCTAAAACAAAAAAGCCTCCCTAAAAAGAGAAGCTTAATTTTTATCAGATGGATATTACAATGCGTCGTAGAAATCCTCATATTTTGCAGCACAGGTTATTATTCCTGATCAAACTCTAAGATGTCCTTCGAGTTAAATCCAATATGGATGGTATCTGCAATATTTTTATCTTGGGTCATTACAGTCAACTGCTCGCCAGACTCCAGCTTTAATAGTAATTGAACGGAATCTCCCAGTTCAATCTTTTTAATGACCTCAGCGGTTGTGATGTATTCACAGTCAAAATCCTCAGCAGTAGGATTCACTCTAATCTTTTCGTTCCGAATAGCGTGACAACAAGTTTCCTTCAACGGACACTTAAAAGCATTCTGTAAGTTCTTATTGATGCGCACAGTGCTTCCAAATAAGGAAGCGACATATAAGGTATTGGGATTTACATAGAGATTTGCCGCCGCATCTTTTTGAACGACCTTACCATTTTGCAAGATTAAAATTTCATCGGCGACTGAAAGCGCATCCTGAGTGTCGTGGGTAACGAACAAGACCGTGACTTTCGTCTTTCTGATAATATCAAATACCTCATTTCGCAATTGCGTCCGCAACATCGCATCAAGGTTACTAAAAGGCTCGTCTAAAATCAATAACGAAGGTTCGGGCGCTAAAGCTCGTGCTAATGCCACCCGTTGCTGCTGTCCTCCCGAAAGTTGGTGTGGATAGCGCGATCCCATATCGTGCAAACCAACCAAATCAAGCATTTCCTGTGCTCTTTTTTTCTTGTTCTTTACTTTTGAAATCCCATACAACACATTATCCAAAACCGATAAGTGTGGAAAAAGAGCATATTCTTGAAAAACCAATCCGATCTTTCTTTTTTCAGGCTGCACAAATTTCCCTAAGGATGCCATCACTTTTCCACCCATTAAAATAGTGCCATGATCGGGCCTTTCGAGCCCGGCAATTAAGCGCACCAAAGTTGTTTTTCCACTTCCACTCTCTCCTACAATGGCACAAACATGTCCTGCCTTCAAATTGAAAGTCACATCTTCTAAGGCGTAGTTTTTGCCCTTATCAAAACTTTTGGAAAGAGAATCTATTGTTAACATGGTTATTTTTTAATCAATAATTTATTTAAAAATATCACCGGAAGCATGGCGGTAAAGATAATGAAAAGAGACGGGATGGCTGCTTCCATGACCATCTCGTCACTTGCGTATTCGAAGGCTTTCACGGCTAACGTATCAATGTGATAGGGTTTCAAAATGAGGGTTAATGGCAATTCTTTCATCACATCAATAAAAACCAAAATCACGGCACTGAATACGCCTGTTTTAATGAGTGGAAATTCAATCTTAAA
>NZ_JBDSLS010000131.1:0-9439 GCF_039916245.1 Gelidibacter sp. | reverse complement strand
TAATCAAGAGCACTTATTTAGAAGATTATAATTACGGTTTTGTACATTTTAACTCTCCAGATGAGCGTGGTATTGATGTCGCCATGTTATATGATAAGGACTGTTTTACGCTTGAAAACTCAGAAGCTATTGTTCTTCCTATTGAAAGTGAGTTCGGTGTAAAGGGTAATACAAGAGATATTCTTAAGGTAAGTGGCTACTTGAAGGACGAGAAGATTCATGTTTTGGTTAACCATTGGCCCTCCAGACATGAACAGTCGGACAGAACAGGGCATAATCGCATGTTTGCAGCCCAAAAGATACTGGAACTTATTAATGAGATCCTCGCGGATGATGCGGATGCGAAAGTCATTATTATGGGCGATTTTAATGACAATCCTAAGAATAACAGTATTCAATTTTTAAAAAATGAAGCTAGCCTCTATAATCCTATGGAGAAGCTGATGTCTTATAAAAGAGGCAGCGTCAATCATAATTCGAAATGGATGTTGTTTGATCAAATATTGATGACTACTAATTTTTTAGAACCACAGCAAAAAGGACTTAAGTTTTTAAAAGCAGACATTTTTGATGAAACCTTCTTAACTCAAAATTATGGTAACTCTAAGGGCCAGCCTTATAGAACTTATGAGGGAAAAAGATATTTGGGTGGTTTTAGTGATCACTTTCCGGTATATATTCAGTTGAAAAAGTAAAATTCATAATTAGAAAAGCTAGCTTTTAAATTAAAAAACTCTCATAAAAATTAGAGCCAAAAACAAAGCCACAATAGGGATTGACCATAACGTGATAATGCCGTAGTTGGTTTTCTTCTTTTGATTGGCATTCATGATTTTTCGTTTTTTACCGCTGTACTGAATCCAGTTTGTAAAGTAAAGCAGCAATGAAGCGAAGACGAATAATATCCAAGCTTTTGTTGCCGTCATGGTTGCCACGTTCATTTTATGGAAAAACTCGGCGAAAAATACACCTAGAACCAGTAATAACGAGGTTTGTACCAAAGTGATATAATAGATGGCAATCGTGGTGGCCTTCTTTTTATAGTTACCTTTTTTATAATGGTTAAAACTATTGAAAAACAGTTGGTCAAAAATGGTCATATTTAGATAGTTCAGTTAAGCATTCTCATTTTTCCAAAATAAGAATATCATCAATTAAATAGGCGCCCGACAATGAGTTTGCTCTCCCGTTGCCAGTCACTTTGAAGGCAATGTACAACATTCCTTCATAAGATGATAAATCAATTAAACCGGAATCTATAAATTCGTGAGAGTGGCTATTTTGTGAAGGTAAAGTAGCCTCTAAAGGTTGCCAAGTTGCGGCCATCACATTGGCGCCATCATAATCCTTTGAGATTAGCACTTCCAATGTATTGGTAGAAGACCTCACTTGGTATTGGGCAGCCTTAAAGTTTAAATAGGCATACGATTTGGAATTTTTATTATAACCTGGTATAATTAGCCATCCAATGTTTGACGTATTTCCGGAACCCATAGGATTGAACTCAGCAAATTTATTTTCGTCAGAAATCTGCGTTTTCCATATGGCTTTTCCCGTTTGGGCAAAATTGGTCCAACCTTCCTTGTTTACATTGGTATCGTCAACGTCCAATTCAAAATCTTCTTTAAATACGATGTTATAATTTTCAATGCTCATGGGCGTACATCTACTTCCGGTCATGTTAATGCCTTCCAAGTCGTTCAAGACCAATACTATGGCGCTGTCATCAAAAGTTTTTGAGATAATTCCCTTAATTGTCCCATTTCCAGTGGGAAGTAGTGCCTCCTTAAATGCGGCGAAAGAACTCGTTTCCAAGTTAAAATAGGAATACCCAATATCGTTTGAACACGCTTGCATTGCCCTGAGCGTATCAAAATCCTGAGCTGGGTCAAAATACCGTTTGCCCACTAAATCATCCAGAAATTCCACGGCATTGAATTGTACATAAATCCCTAAATGGCCTATATTAACGTCGGAGAATTTAAGATTCAGCGGAACTAATTGCATCGAGTTTTGAGAACGAAGTAGGTGTTGTGCACGTTGGTTTTCAGTCAATCGTTGCACGGTGGTTCCGTATTGATCGGTAGACGTATTACCACCAATGGTTATCATCCCATTTCCAACACGTTCCTCTCCAATATAGAGACCTTTTAATTGAATATAGACTTCTCTTCCCCAATTAAATTGATTATAAATATCCACTTGATTGAGGATGATTTTGATGCCCGCTGTAGGGTTTTCGGGTGCATCCTGTAGAAATACTTCTTTAAAAAAACTACCTTCTTTATCTGAAGAACTGATGTAGGCTTTTATATAAACATCAGTGTCAATTAATACCGGTTTTTTATAATTGTTGGCGTATTTCAATTTCAATTCTGCCATGGAAACTTCAGTAGCACCACGTGATAAAAGCGCGTCCAAAGCTTTGTTTTCTTCAGCACCTAAATTATCAGGAACACTAAAATCATCACTTTGCACGCATGAGATATTGGCGATGGTCAGTGCTGAGATCATAAGAAATGCTAAAAATTTATTTGTTTTGATCATAGCCTTATTGTTTTTGATTCCTAACTGCTTTTTATTTTATGCGGATGGCAACACGTTTTTAGAATCTGACGTAACCGTTTAAAAAGTAAGTTGCACCGCGTCCATACCAATATTTTGACCCAAATACTGGGATGTCATTGCTAGCATCTTTTTTTAACGTTCGATAATTTGCATTCCGACCTTGCTCAAAGCCGCCCGTTTTGTAGGCGACGTCCAAGACGTTGTTGATACTTGCGAAAAAGCCGACGAAATAGTTGTTAATTTTCCATGATTTTCCACCAACAAGATTCACGATCATATAATCATCAAATTTTTCTTGCTTTAAAAGCTGTCGGGCCAACTCAGGATCATAATCATTAAATGGTAAACCATCGGCATCAGCATAAAAGTTGCGTGTTCTTATCAACGGACTGATATCTAAATAAGTGTTGTCAAAAATATTTGCCGTAGCACCAAACCACCAGTAATCTGGATCACGATATTCAAAACCTAAGGAATAGGCTGTTTGAGGGCCACCGGCAAGTCTATAGTTCTTTAAAATGGCCTGCCCAAAATCAAGGCCGTTAACATTGGTAAAGCTTGAGGAGGTTAAATATAAATTCGGATTGTTGGCATAGGTATATTGTCCTACAGCTGCGACGCCTTTTAATTTTATGGTTGGAGTTACTTGTGCTTCCATGCCGAATTCGGCACCAAAATTTGTTTTGTTAATGCCAAACAAAATTTCTTGAACAAACGCTGAAGTTTGGTTTTCGGAGATTTCAAAACTGCTCAATCCGTCAGCATAGTAGAATGAAATTTCATTGGCATCTTCGATTTTTGAATAATAACCTGTCAATTTTGCTTTTACAATGGACGAACGAAAAATATAGCTGGCATCCACCGATGTTATTTTTTCTTGAGTAATGTTTTTAACCACATTGTGATTTTCTCTGGAATTGGAATAGGTATTTCTAAGAGAAGGTGCTTTTGAGATATATCCTGCATTGAAATTTAGCAAGTGTTTTCCTGTGATTTTATAAGTTAATCCACCTTTGGCGCCAAACCCTGTAAAGCTTAATTTCTCGCCTTTTCCAAAAGAATTATCGACATAGATTTCATGTTGATAAAGGCCTTCTCGTTGATAGGTCGTATTTGAAATGCTCAACGCTGCAAATAAATCGACTTTGTTATATTTGAATTGTGCCTGAGCAAATCCAGAAATTACTTGAGCATAAAGAATGTAGTTGTATCTAAAACGATCGCCTTCGCCAACAATACGATTAGGATTTTGTAAATCGTATTGAATGTTATCAAAAGAATCGACATTCAAAACGCCTATTGCTCCCAATAAATCCTTGATCTGAGCAAAATTCTCCGATTTTAAATGGCGATAGTTGATAGAGCTGTTGATCGTGATATGGTCTGTAATATCCGAAGTGAGAATCGTGTTTCCGGTTAGTTGCGTATCATCGTTTCGATCTTCATATAAGGCATAAGCTGCGTTTAAACCACTTATGTTGTTGGTCATATTAGCGTCATATATTCTATTCCAATCAATTTGACCATCTTTTAAAAAGTTTTGCTCCAATTGATAAGCTTTGGCGTAATCAGGGCTTTTTGGATCAGCCAGCGCATAACTTGGCAATTTTTGATAATAGGCAGCACTTGGATTGGCGCCACCAGGATAATCCAAACGACTGTTTCCAGTTTTGCCGAATTGGTACCCCAAATTAGTCTGCAAGGTTGTTTTGTTGCTGAGTTTCCAATAATAATTCAACATCAATATGGGTTCATTTACTTCTTTGACACGTGAGTTGCGTTTTTCGCCATTTTGATAGCCCCAATACTCGTTGTATTTAATGCCTTTTAAATCATAGATTTCTTGTGTGTTTGGAGATGATTTCCCTCTTCGGTTTGGTGCGTAAATCCCAGTAAAATTAAAGCTGTGCTGATCATTTATTTTCTTTTCAACAGATGCAAAAAACGCATTGGAATCATAAAAAGTAGCGTCCTGATAGCCTTCCTCTCCCCAACGTTTTCCAGCAGCGATGGCTATTGCCCAACCGCCTTCCATAAGTCCGGTTGCATAACTTCCAATAGCACGATTGGTATAACTTCTGTCCGATAAAGAATAAGTTATACGTCCGCCTTTTCTATATTCTGAGGCTCTGGTGTCGGTATTAGTCGATCCTAAAGCACCTCCAAAAGTGAAGTTTGAAGGACTTAAATTAGTTGCCAGCTCTTGGTTTCTAAACACATCATTTAAACCGCCCCAATTATTCCACTGCGGTCTGCCATTGTACAATTTGTTCATTTCAATCCCATTAATCAAAACAGAGGCGTTTTCTGAATCAAGCCCTCTCATATTAAAAAATGAAGAGCTAAATTCAAACGCAACCGTCCGTTGGAAAACATCTTGTGAAGATTGTAAGAGTCCCGAAATATTATCTGCACCGCCAGTAGTGTCATCATTTAATTCATCATCTGATAAAGTGATGGTGTATAGGTCGACAGAATCAGCAACGTTGATATCGAGCATCATGTCGCTAATATCTAAGATTTGTCCTTCGTTTATAATGATTGGGAAGCGTTTGGTAATATAACCTCTTTTTTCAACCTTCAGGATGTGTTCTCCTAGTGGAACATTGGACGTAAAGCTGAATTTACCTTCAGCATCGGTTTGTGAAGTTTGCAACGTTTCTTCAATGGTTATTGTGACATTTGGAATGGGCTCATGGTTCATCCCATCAATAACACTTCCTTTTACAACAGTTTCTTGAGCCACGGCAGTAAAGACAGAAAAAAATCCAAATAAGAAAATAGTAGAGCTTTTTTTCATCTGTTTAACTTATGATTTTGGTTAATTCATTGCTTTCTAACGGTCAGGTGTCAATTGATTATTTTGCGTAATAAATTAATTACTAGTTATATAAGTCTCTCAAAGCTACATTATTTATTATAATGATTTACATTTGAGATTAAATTTAGAATGAACACAATTAATATCTAATATCTAAAGAATGAAATTCCGAAACTCACTAATAACGGCTATGTTTTTTCTGTTGGTTTCGAATCTTTGGTGTCAAGAAGCCAAAAAATTTAAGATCCATACCATCGCCTTTTATAATTTGGAAAATTTATTTGATACCATAAATGATCCTACCAAATTTGACGAGGCCAGTCCGATCATGGAGCTAAATACAGGACGATCAGAAGTGTATAAAAAGAAGGTTCATAATATGGCACGTGTTATTGCGGATATTGGTACGGACGACGCGGGTAATGCTCCGGCGATATTAGGTGTAGCAGAAATTGAAAACAGGAGTGTTTTGGTTGATGTGGTCAATGAGCCATTATTAGTTGGAAAAAATTATGGGATTATCCATTATGATTCCCCCGACAATCGTGGCATTGACGTGGGCATGATTTATCAAAAGGCCTTATTTCAGCCGATTTCTTCCAGCAGTCATACCTTGTATATTTATGATGATATGACCAGGAAACGTGTTCATACAAGAGATCAACTTTTAGTGACCGGTAAATTGGATGGCGATTTGATTCATATTATTGTCAACCATTGGCCTTCGCGAAGTGGTGGCGAAGAACGCAGCCGAAGTAAGCGTGTTGGCGCAGCAAAACTCAATAAAAAAATCATCGACTCTTTGCAAATCATCGACCCCTATGCCAAAATTATCATCATGGGCGATTTAAATGACGACCCCATAAATGCCAGCGTTAAAGATGTTTTGAAGGCGAAGGCTAAAAAAGAAGAGGTCGGATTAAAAGGCATTTACAATCCTTATGAAAATTTTTATAAAAGTGGTTTGGGCACCAATGCCTATCGCGATGCGTGGAGTTTGTTTGATCAAATCATGATGACCCAGCCTTTTTTGGAGAAGGATTACACTTCATTTCAATTCTACAAAGCCTTTATTTTTAATAAAAACTATTTGGTCACTAAACGAGGCCGTTGGAAAGGCTATCCGTTTCGAAGTTTTGCAGATGGCGGTTTTACTGGAGGCTTTAGTGATCATTTTCCGGTGTATATCTATCTGATAAAGGAGGTGCAATAGAGATGATATGTTTATTGATGTCAAATTAGGTTAAACCTCTATCTGCACATAGTTACGCAAGTGTGTGATTTAGTGAATCTCACTTTAGCTTCTGAAAATTTTGACACGAATTTTACGAATTCTCACGGATTCATTCGTTCTTTATAAAACAACTTCGTGAAATATTGACTATAAATTTCACGAATGTTACAGGTCTTTAAAACACTTTCGGAACGTTTGTATACTTGATATGGTTCCTTGGTCCATAATTTTTTCTTATAAAAAAAGCCTTCTTCTATTGAAAAAGGCTTTTCTAAAATTATAAATAAATACTTTTTAAAGGTCAAACTTAATTCCTTGCGCCAATGGCAATTGGTCTGAGTAATTAACCGTATTGGTTTGGCGACGCATATATACTTTCCATGCATCAGAACCAGACTCACGTCCGCCACCAGTTTCTTTTTCACCACCAAAGGCGCCACCAATCTCAGCACCAGAAGTTCCGATATTAACGTTTGCAATACCGCAATCTGAACCTGCATAAGACAAGAATTTCTCTGCTTCTTTCAATTCATTGGTCATAATAGAAGAAGATAAACCTTGAACCACGCCATTTTGTTGTTCGATGGCATTTTCGACTTCACCAGAATATTTCATGACATATAAAATTGGAGCAAAAGTTTCGTGCTGTACAATTTCAAAATGATTTTCAGCCTCAATAATTGCCGGCTTAACATAACAACCGCTTTCAAAACCTTCTCCTTCTAAAACACCACCTTCAACAAGAACTTTTCCACCTTCAGCTTTTGCTTTTTCAATAGCTGCTAAATACGTGTTGACAGCATCTTTGTCAATTAATGGCCCAACATGATTGTTTTCATCTAAAGGATTTCCAATTTTTATTTGGCCATAAGCACCAACAATCGCATCTCTTACTTTATCATAAACAGATTCGTGGATAATTAATCGACGAGTTGAGGTACAACGTTGCCCTGCGGTACCAACAGCACCAAAAACAGCACCAGGAACCACCACTTTTAAATCTGCAGTTGGTGTAATGATAATAGCATTATTACCACCTAATTCTAATAAAGATTTACCAAAACGCTCAGCAACCGTTGTTCCGACTATACGGCCCATTCGTGTTGAACCTGTTGCAGAGATTAGAGCAACTTTAGGATCTTTAGTCATAAATTCGCCTACTTTATAATCTCCATTTATAATACAAGAGATGCCTTCTGGTAAATTATTTTCCTTTAATATTCCTGCGATAATATTTTGACAGGCAATAGAGCATAAAGGTGCTTTTTCTGAAGCTTTCCAAACACAAACGTCACCGCAAATCCAAGCTAAAGCCGTATTCCAAGACCAAACAGCAACCGGAAAGTTAAACGCCGAAATAATACCAACAACACCAATTGGGTGCCATTGCTCTCTCATCACGTGACCTGGACGCTCTGAAGGAATCACTTTACCATTTAGCTGTCTAGATAAACCGACTGCAAAATCACAGATATCAATCATTTCTTGGACTTCTCCATAACCTTCTTGTAGGGATTTACCCATCTCGTACGAAACAAGTTTCCCAAGAGGCTCTTTTAACTCTCTTAATTTATTACCAAATTGACGCACAATTTCGCCACGTTGTGGTGCTGGCACATCTCTCCAAGTTTTAAATGCGCTTATCGCTGCATCTATTACTTTATCGTAATCTGCTCTTGTCGTCGTTTTTACTTTGCCAATCAGTTTCCCATCTACTGGAGAATAGCTTTCAATAACTGCTCCATTAGAAAAGTTGTTTGAGCCTGTTGATGTGCCTTCGTTTATATCTTTTACGCCTAATTGTTTTAGGGCTTTTTCAATTCCAAAATCTTTAGCAACTGCTTGCATGTATGTATTTTTTAATTAATTATTGACGTTTGCGAATATAACACTATTATATGGCTTTTTGAAGTTGGGGCTTCTTAAAAAAATACTAACTTTAAAGCTTAATATCAAACTGTTTATCATGAAAAAACTTACTTATTTGTCTTTGTTCTTGCTGTTGTTTTTAGGATGTAAAGACGAGAAAAACACTACTAATTCTGACCAGAATTCATCTAAAGAAAGCGTAAATATAGACGCTCCTTCCTCTAAAAAAATCAATGAATTTGCCATTGTGATTCACGGCGGTGCAGGTACAATTTTGAAGAAAAATATGACACCAGAAGATGAAGCTGCTTATACCGAAAAATTGGAGGAAGCAATACGCGTAGGCTATGAGATTCTTAAAAATGGAGGGACGAGTTTAGATGCCGTCGAAAAAACGGTTAACGTTTTAGAAAATTCGCCGTTATTTAATGCCGGAAAAGGTGCCGTTTTTACAAATGAAGGTAAAAACGAGTTAGACGCTTCTATTATGGATGGAAAAACTTTGAATGCTGGCGCTTCGGCAAGTACAACCACCGTTAAAAATCCGATTAATTTGGCAAGAGCTGTGATGGAGAATTCTCCTCATGTGATGCTCTCCGGAAAAGGTGCGGAGCAGTTTGCAAAAGAGCAGGGTTTGGAACTTGTGGATCCTTCCTATTTTTATACCGAAAGCCGTTTCAAGGCCTTACAAAGAGTAAAGGCTGCTGAAGAAAATGAAGCCACTCGAGATAAAGCAGCATTTTATGATCCAACAATTAAAGATTCAAAATTTGGAACGGTGGGTTGTGTCGCTTTGGATAAAGACGGAAATCTTGCTGCAGGAACATCCACTGGAGGCATGACCAATAAACGTTGGGGACGCATTGGCGATGCACCAATTATCGGTGCGGGAACCTATGCCAATAATGCCACATGTGCCGTGAGTAGTACAGGTTGGGGCGAATATT
>NZ_JBDSLS010000130.1:0-8642 GCF_039916245.1 Gelidibacter sp. | reverse complement strand
TTGTAGTGCACTAATATGGAACATTGTTCCGCTTGCTCCGGCGTATGGTCACAAGCATAAATTAGTGTATCGATTACGTGGTCAAATGTATTGACATCGTCATTATACAATACGATCTCGTTCTGGTTTTTTTCTAAGGTATCAACGAGAAGGTCTTCCTGAATTTTCTCTTTTGTACTCATTTTTCTTAAGTCTTCAGTCCGCAGTCCACAGTCTGCAGTAGATAATTATAATAATTGATGCTGTAACAATGAAGTATTACTCTACTTATTTTCAGCATTCTACAAATTTACGAATTTTAAAGCAACCCAATTATTTCTTTCCAAACTTTCAACGCAGGTCAATCCATATTTATTACATTCTTCTTCAATGGCTGGAATATCGTCGTTATAAAAACCGCTGACGAAAAGCGTTCCCTTCGGATTCAGGCATTTCACATAAGATGCCATATCATTCAATAGAATATTACGGTTGATATTAGCAATGATGGTATCGTATTTTTGATTTGTAAGCAAACTGGCATCCCCTTCCAAAACAGTGATGTGCGCACAGTTATTTCTTTCCACATTTTCCAAACTGTTCAGGTAGCACCAATTGTCATAATCGATGGCGTCAACAGTTTTAGCTCCTTTCATTTCGGCCAAAATTGCCAAAACACCAGTTCCACATCCCATATCTAACACCGATTTACCAGTAAATTCGTTTTTTAGAATATGCTGGATCATCATGTGCGTGGTTTCATGATGGCCAGTTCCAAAACTCATTTTAGGCTCGATAACAATATCGTATTCAGTTTTTGGTTTTTCGTGGAATGGTGCACGCACTGAACAGATTCCATCGACCACAATAGGATTGAAATTCTTTTCCCATTCCTCATTCCAGTTGACTTGTTCAATTTCTTCAAACGAATACGAAATTTTAAATTCATCTGAACTTAAAATATAGATATCATCAAGAATATTCGCATTCCATTCGTCCTTTTGAATGTATGCGGTCACGCCCTCTTCGGTTTCAACAAAACTTTCAAAACCTGCGTAGCCCAATTCGGCAATCAGAATTTCCGTTCCCGGCTGTAAAGGCTCCACCTTAAATTGATATCCGATATATATTGTGTTGGACATTTTTTACTTATGATTTAATATGAATATAACGTCACAAAGCTTCATTTAGAAGCCTTGCGTTGATTGAATGATTTTCTTATAAAACTAAAATGCGTTAGCGATTGCATAAAAGTCGGCCGCATTAAGTGCTGCACCGCCAATTAAACCACCATCAACATCTGGTTTAGAGAAAATTTCTTTAGCGTTTGATGGTTTACAACTGCCTCCATAAAGGATAGAAACATTATTCGCAACGTCGTTTCCGTAGGTATCAGCCACTGTTTTTCTGATAAACGCGTGCATGTCCTGCGCTTGCTCTGGACTTGCAGTTTCACCAGTTCCGATGGCCCAAACCGGCTCATAAGCCAAAACGATATGTTTAAAAGCATCAGCGCCCAAATGAAATAACGCATTCTTTATTTGACTTTCAACAACAACTTCTTCGTTACCCGATTTACGATCGGCCAGTTCTTCTCCAAAACAGAAAATAACGCGCATGTCATTTGCTAATGCAGCATCTACTTTTTTAGCTAATAATTCATCCGTTTCATTAAAATAAGCACGACGTTCGCTATGTCCTAAAATCACGGTTTTAATACCAAGACTTTTAAGCATTGCTGCGCTGATTTCTCCAGTGTAAGCACCAGACTCAGCAAAATGCATGTTTTGAGCAATCACTTCAATCGAATCATCTTTCAATGAATTGAACGCCTGCCAAAGATTCGTAAAAGAAGGCGCAATCATGACCTCAACCTCCGCTGGATTGGATTGCGCTTTAAGTTCTGTAATCAACGTTTCGGTTTGTGCCAAATCATTGTTCATTTTCCAATTTCCTGCTACTATTTTTTTTCTCATATCCTATTCTACCTTCTCATTTCGACTGCGCTCAATGCAGGCACGGGAAGGATTTTTATTTAATTTATATTTTATTTTACAATTTCAAATCCTCAATATCATTCCAATGTTTCTTTTGCATGACCGTGCCCTTGTTTAGAACAACAACACCCGGATTGGCACGCACAATGGTTTTCAACACTTTTTCATCACACAGATAAAAATCAAAACCCCATCCATACTGTGCCTTGAAAGCTTGCTTTGTAGCGTCATCAGAAGTGGTCAATCCAATAACCGTATAACCTTTTTTAAGCGCTTCGTCAGAAAGAGTCTTCAGTTTTTCAAGCCCCTCTTTTTCGGACGATTTCAGATTGTAAGCAACAATCATGAGCAATTTATCTTTTTCTAAGAAATATGAAGTCAAATCTTCATCTTCAGATTCAATGGAGAAATCCTGAATTTTAGGAAGATCAGCGGCTTGAATTTCTTTGGTTTCTACATTGACAATTTCATCATATTTTGATGGTCCTTGCCCACGATCAGTTAAGGTTTTTTCTTCTCCGTTTAGCGTATAGGTCCAAACGTAATCAATAATCGCTTTTTTGGCATTTGGTGCAAGCTCCATATTTTGTTGCAGGTTGTCGCCAATTTTATAAGCTCTAAAATCGATGGCTGGCAAATGCATCAACACATAATAAGCAAACGAAAGCGAGGCTAAAAATCCTGCAAGGCCCACAACCGTAGTTCCCAGCTTACTGAAAATCGGCTTGATATGTTGGACACCAAAAAAGAGGATCAAAATTAAAACCAACAACACAATATCTTTGGTAAAACTTTGCCATGGTGTCATAGGAAGTGCGTCTCCAAAACAGCCACATTCTCTTACTTTATCGAAATAAGCAGAATAAAAAGTTAGGAATGTGAAGAAAACGATCATCAACAACAAACTCCATACGGTAAATTTTGGTTTGTAACCGATGAGCAAAAAGATACCCAAAACCACTTCAAAAACCACTACAATCACAGCAATCCCCAAAGCATAAGGCTCCAGAAACGGCAGATTTAGAACATCGGTTCCAAAGTACTCTTGCAGTTTATATGAAAATCCCAAAGGGTCATTCAATTTTACAAAACCTGAAATAATGAACAGGATACCAACTAATATTCTACTAATGTGAACTAAATATTTCATGAAAATTCCAATTTTTAAAATTCCAAATTCCAATAAATGGATATTTGAAAAACTATTGTACTTTATTTATTATTGCTGATAAAATTTGTCTTAATTCTTCTGCTTCAATGATTAGCTTTTCAATTTCTACAAGAAAATCTTCATTTGTTGCTTTGATTAATCGTAACCAATATTTACTTTCCTTTGCTTCTTTTCTTGATATTTTCAATCTAAATAAAAAATCCTTATCGCAAGTTTTTCATTGGCCTCGATATAATTTGCTCCAACTGAACCCGAGGATTTTACCAATTGCTTAGAATCCTAAATATTGGAAATTGTTCTGCTTAATTTTTTCAAAAACAACCTACAGTCCCTTGCGAACTCAAAAGTTCGCTCTTCCAGATTATAAATTCTCTCTTCGTTCATCTATTGGAATTTGGAATTTAATATTTTTGAATATTGCCTTAATTTTGTTCAAGCAAAATTAAGGCGAAAATTGCATAATTAATCATATCTTGATAATTGGCGACGATGCCCTCGCTTACCAAAGTTTTGCCGGCATTGTCCTCAATTTGTTTGACTCGTAATAGCTTTTGCAAAATCAAATCGGTCAAACTACTGACGCGCATATCACGCCAAGCTTCACCATAATCATGGTTTTTATCCATCATGAGTTGTTTGGTCAACGAAATTTTATCGTCATAGAGTTTGGTCGCTTCAGCTACATTCATATCCGGTTTTTCAGCAATCCCTTTTTCTAATTGAATTAAGGCCATCGTGCAATAATTGATGATGCCGATAAATTCGCTCTCCTCGCCTTCATCGACCTTACGTTGAGCATTTTGCTGCAAACCTCTTATCCGCTGGGCCTTGATGAAAATTTGATCGGTTAATGAGGGCAGCCTCAAAATGCGCCACGCACTTCCATAATCTGACATTTTATTAACAAAAAGAGTTCTGCATTTTTCAATCACAGCATCGTATTGTTTTGAGGTATTTTGCATAGAAAACTTGTAATTTTGCGTAAATTTCGCCTAAATAGTTCAGAGTGCAAAGTTCAAGGTTCAAAGTTTTATCGATATAAAAGTAAATTTGCTAAATATCCATAAATTTGACTTTTGCCTAATCATATATTTTGAATTACATACTTAGAACTCAAAATCAACATTATGACCATAAATTGTAAAGGACAGCTTATCGATTTGACAATCCCAAAGGTCATGGGCATCTTAAATTTGACCCCAGATTCTTTTTATGACGGTGGTGCTTATAAAAACGAAGCCGATATCTTAAGGCAAGTCGAGAAGATGCTGATCGAAGGCGCAACTTTTATTGACATCGGCGCTTACAGTTCAAGACCTAATGCTGTTCACATTAGTGAAACCGAAGAGTTAGAGCGTTTGCTTCCTATCATAAAAATTTTAATCGCCAGTTTTCCAGATATTTTAATCTCTATTGACACGTTTAGAGCCAAAGTGGCCAAACAATCCATTATCGCAGGTGCTTGCATGATTAATGACATATCTGCCGGAAAAATGGACGAGAATATGTTGGTGACCATTGCACAACTAAAAGTTCCTTATATTATGATGCATATGAAAGGGACACCGCAAAACATGCAACAAAACATCACATACGATCATTTAATTAAGGACATTCTCTTTTATTTTTCTGAGCGTATGGCCGCTGCAAAAAGTTTAGGAATTATAGATATCATTGCAGATCCTGGATTCGGGTTTTCAAAAACCACCGCTCAAAACTACGAACTATTGAAGCATTTGGAAGTATTTAAAATGCTCGAAAAACCTATTCTAGTTGGGTTTTCAAGAAAATCAATGATCTCTAAAACTCTTAACATATCAGCACAAGAAGCACTTAATGGCACGACTGTTTTAAACACCATTGCGCTACAAAAGCAGGCGTCTATTTT
The DNA here is from genome assembly GCF_039916245.1 of Gelidibacter sp. Taxonomy (GTDB): domain Bacteria; phylum Bacteroidota; class Bacteroidia; order Flavobacteriales; family Flavobacteriaceae; genus Gelidibacter. Next base: position 3,607 of record NZ_JBDSLS010000130.1, on the reverse strand, counting down.
AAGGGTGCATGATGTTAAAGAGGCTATGGAATGCATTCAACTCACACAACAACTAAACTTATAATCCATGAAATATCTATTACTTCCCTTGCTGTTTTTAACTTTTTCCTGTAATAACGAGAAAACGATACTGCTTCCTGAAATAATTCATGCTGACGTAACGGAAGTTCACGACGTCTCTCCTATTTATATTTTTTATGATGAAACAAAAACAGACAGTCTCGAACTCAACCGTGCGAATTTGATTACTTCCACCAATTGGCTCGTCAACGTAGATAAACGACTTACTTTAGGTCAAGTCATTCCTAAAATCATCGTGTTACAGGATAAAAAAAGGAATGCTGAAGCCCACAAAAATGAAAACTCTAGAAACTATTATACTTGTAATGATACGAGCATTAAAAACTTAGGCTTTTTGGATTTTACAAAGGTGATTTACAAAACAAACTATGTGTCGCCTAACATATCCGCAGACTATGACAATCCAAGAGAAAAACGCATCATTATTGATTTTAAAAGTGCTAGGGATATCAAATTGGTCAGTGTTTATAAAGATTCAATTATCAAAAAATCATCGTTGGAACATCTAAAAGAAGATATTGAGGCATTGCCACAAGACGCCTCCTATGAATTATTTTTAAATATCAACGACCAACTAAACTTTCAGGAGTATATCACTTTCAAAGCAACACTCTCTAAAGTAAACTCATCGAAAGTGACCATAAACGAAAACGAATTCATTTATTAAGCCTATTTTTTTAATTTTATAAAAACACGAAAACATTTGGACCAGCTAAAAATTTGGGATTTCGGAATTATTGATTTTATCGATGTTTTCCTCGTTGCCATACTTCTGTATTATGTGTACAAGCTAGTAAAAGGCACTGTTGCCATCAATATTTTTATTGGTATTATCATCATCTATTTTATATGGAAACTGACCATATTTCTAAAAATGGGCTTATTGAGCTCCATCTTCAGTGGGTTTATGGATGTTGGAATTATTGCTTTAATTGTAGTTTTTCAACCAGAAATTCGAAAATTCCTTTTGATGGTAGGTTCTACTAATTTCGGAAATAAACGCCGTTTTTTAAGACACCTCAGCTTCTTAAAAACGGAAGGACAGATACAAACCGATGTAGATGTTATCATTTCGGCCTGCCAAAAAATGGCATCGACAAAAACAGGCGCCTTGATTGTATTGGAGCGCAATAACAACCTCGACTTTTTAACCAGTTCAGGCGATGCGATGAATATTGCCGTAACCCAGCCTATCATTGAAAGTATCTTTTTTAAAAATAGCCCACTCCATGATGGCGCCATCGTCATTGCCGACAATATAGTAAAAGCCACACGGGTTATTCTACCGGTTAGTAGTGATCGAAATATTCCACAACGCTTTGGATTACGTCATAGAGCAGCCGTTGGGATTACTGAAAAAACAGATGCTTTGGCTATTGCTGTGAGTGAAGAAACAGGACAGATCTCCTACATAAAAAATGGCGAATTTGTCATGTTTAAGGACAACGCCGAACTCATCGCAATGATCAAAAAGGATTTGACCTAATAGACTGTCGGAAAAAATGTTATCAGAAACCGTTTAATTCTGAAAATCCTTCTCTTTTACTCCCATATACAAATTGATAATCGAAAAGCCATGTTTGGGTCATATAAATGGCGAATCAGAAAACTAAACTGTTTCTTGTTTCAAAAACTGCACCTCGTACAAGTTTCTGTAATAGCCATCTTTATTTTGAAGTAATTCCTTGTGAGTGCCTTGTTCCACAATTTGACCAGCATCCATAACAATAATATTATCTGCTCTTTGAATGGTTGCCAAACGATGCGCAATGACAATAGACGTTCGGTCTTTAGTGATTTTATCAGTGGCAACTTGCATCAAATGTTCAGAATAGGAATCTACAGAGGATGTCGCTTCATCCAAAACCAAGATGCTCGGATTGGTCACATACGCCCTCAAAAATGAAATCAATTGGCGTTGGCCAGAAGAAAGCATGACGCCGCGTTCTTTCACATTATAATGATAGCCATTTGGCAAGCTCATGATAAATTCATGAATACCGATATCTTTGGCCGCTTGTTGCACTTCGGCTTCGGTAATGTTTGGATTGTTCAGTGTAATATTATTCAAAATGGTATCTGCAAAAAGAAAAACATCTTGAAGCACGACTGAAATTTGAGCTCTCAAGGATTTTAAGCTCAAATCCTTAATATTAATCCCATCAATACAAATACTGCCTTTCTGGATGTCGTAAAAACGGTTCAATAAATTGATAATGGTCGATTTCCCCGCTCCTGTTGCGCCAACAATCGCAATGGTTTGCCCCGGTTTTACTTCAAAAGAAATACCTTTTAAGACTTCTTCGTCGTCGATATATGAAAAGTGAACCTTATCAAATTTGATATCTCCTGTAAACTCTGGCGCTTCAATTTGTCCCGAATCATCAATCTGCGAGGTGGTATCCAAAACCTCAAAAACACGATTGGCCGCAACAATTCCCATTTGAAAAGTATTGAATCTGTTGGCAATTTGGTTCAAAGGTCTGAACAACATCGGAATCATCATAATAAAGGCAAACAAATCGCCTTGAGAAGCCAAATTATCTGAAAGAACATTAAGCCCGCCATACCACACGACCACACCAAGGGTCAACGACGATAAAAACTCAGCAATTGGAAAGAACACAGAGTTATACCATACTGTTTTCAACCAACCTTTTCGGTGTCGGGCATTGATTTCCTTAAATTTTCGATACTCGGTTTCCTCTCTTGTAAAAAGTTGCAAGATTTTCATTCCTGTCACACGTTCCTGAACAAAAGAGTTAAGATTGGAAACTTCATTACGCACATCCTCAAAAGCAACTTTCATATATTTCTGGAATATGGCAGTAGCAAAAAGCACAATCGGCAAGGTCAAAAACACTAAAACACTGAGCTTCCAATTCATATAAATCATGACACCACCAACGACCAACATCTTAAGGATATCACTGAAAATCATAAAAAGACCTTCTCCAAAAATATCTGAAATACGTTCCATATCAGTAACCGTTCGGGTAATCAAGACCCCCACTGAAGAGTTATCGAAATATTTCATCTTGAAACTCATGATATGTTTGAACAGTTTAACCCTAATGTCCTTAACCACGGATTGTCCCAACCAACTCGAATAATAGATAAAAAGCAACTGGCATACGACCTCTAAAACCAACAGCGCAATCATGATGATGATGTAGTACATAAACCCATCATATTCTCGAAGTTCGATATGTTTGTCGATAGCTTGTTGTAAGACATAAGGTCGCATGGCACCAAAAACGGCCAGCCCTATAACAAATATCAAAGTCAAAGTAAACACCAACTTATACGGCTTAATGTATTGCATTAAGCGGTTGAAGAGATTCACGTCATAAACTTTGGCTTTCTTCTTAGCACTCATATTATATAGCGTTAAAAATAGTATTTGGATATTGAATATCCATTAAATATAATCCTTGTGGGGGCACAGAATAACCTGCTTCGCTCCTGTTTTTTGATTTGATAATGTCATGCAGTTTTTCAACATCAAGCTTACCAAGCCCGATGT
>NZ_JBDSLS010000129.1:0-25098 GCF_039916245.1 Gelidibacter sp. | reverse complement strand
TCGCTTCTTTTCTCACCAAAATATTCCAATAGCTGAATACTTTTACAGTGTTCGTCATCTGAGATATAACCGATAACGGCATCAATTTGATCTTCCTTTAAGCGCTGTTGCTGTTCAATGACCGTGGCAATTCTATTGATGGTTTTATCGTCTTCGCGAGGCTGTAAAAAGGTCAATTCAGAATCGGTATTGGAATGTAGAAACTCCACAATCCCATCTTTTTGGATCTCATATAAAATGGCAAGAACCTGATTTTCGTTGATATTTGATTTTTCAGAAATCAAATTCAGGTTGATCTTCATCTGGTGTTCAAAAATACCACCATAACTCCTTAAGATCGCCTTAACCACAGGTTCAAAGGATTTGTGGGTGTTCAAATAACTGAATAAGGCCTGACTGCTAATCAAAAACTGAAGCTTAGTTTGATAATTGAATTGCTGTGATAAGCTAATAATGCTATTCCGATCTAATATCTGAACGGCATTATAGGCAGTGCCCGTTGGGAAATTATAAGTTTTACAGAAGACGTTAAAGTTAAATTGATGCTGTGTTAAGTGGCCTTCGCCATAAGATATCTGAAAATAGTTACATAATTTCCGATAGACTTGTTTAATAAAATCAACCGATGGCAGAGTGCTCAAAAACTGGTGTTTCAGTTGTTGTTCATCGGTGGCGTTTTTTAAAATAACCGCAAATGCTTTTTCGCCATTGCGTCCGGCACGGCCTGCTTCTTGATAATAACTTTCTAAACTTTCGGGCAAATTAATATGAATGACTGTTTTGACATCGGGCTTGTCAATCCCCATTCCGAAAGCGGTGGTGGCCACCATAACGGTTTTTTGATTATTGCTCCATTGTTCTAAATGGTCGTTTTTTTCCTTATTGCTGATTCCGCCATGATAGTAAGTAGCTGAAATGCCTTTCGATTCTAAAAACGAAAAAAGCTCCAAAGTCGCGCGTCGCGTTCTGGCATAAATGATGGACGGCCCAGGATATTTTTTCAGAATCTGCTCGATTTTGTAGTGCTTATCATTGGTGTCCAAGACCATGTACGCAATATTTGGTCTTTTAAAGGACGCTTGAAAAACCTTGGGCGCCATAAAGTCCAGTTCGGTCATGATTTCTTGGACGACTTTTGGTTTGGCAGTGGCGGTAAGGGCAATTACATTAACCGAAGGGTGTAATTGACGCAGGATTTTGATGTTTTTGTAGGCGGGTCTAAAATCGTTGCCCCACTGACTGATACAATGGGCTTCATCAACCGCAATTAAATTGACCGGCATTTGTTGGATTCTGTCCTGAACCAACGTTTGTTGCAAACGTTCTGGAGACAGGTAAAGGAATTTGTACTTCCCATAAATACAGTTGTCCAACATCGTGTCCAAAGTGGTATATGGAATACCACTGGTAATGGCCATGGCTTTTATGCCTTTTGCTTTAAGTTGGTCCACCTGATCTTTCATTAAGGCAATCAGTGGCGAAACGACAATGCAAATGCCGTCTCTTATTAACGCCGGAACTTGAAAACAAATGGATTTCCCACCGCCTGTTGGCAACAACACAAAAGTATCCTCATTATCCAAGACCGCATTGATGATGTCCTCTTGCAACGGCCTGAAAGAGGTATGGTTCCAATAGCGTTCTAGTATAATGACCGGATGTGACATTATTGGGAATTTAAGGAATCTATGATGAAATCTACGCGTTTTTCTACAGTATCAAAAGGAATATCAATTAAATGGTAGTTGAATTTTTCATAGGTCTTTAAAAGACGTTCATGAATTAATTCAGACTGTTCAAAGGTTTCATAGCGCTCACTATCACATTGAAAGATTTCTTGCCACGGCGATAGAATAAAAACGACATCATAGGTGTTTTTTTGACAAGTGTTTATAAAATCCTCTGGATAATCACTGCCAAAAAAGTCCATATATGCCAAAACATCTGGGAGCCCACGGTCCATGAAAACAGTCGAGTTGTCATGTTTATCGGCCTCCACATATTGCTGGCTTCTACCTTCCAATAGCAATTGGCTAAAGAGAAGGGGCTGGGTTAAAAAGAGCTGTTCTACACCGTTTTTCCTGGCCTCGAGAGTGATTTGTCTTGAGATTTCTTCAAAGCAAATATGCCCTCTTTGTTTTAATTCGTCTATTATTGAGGACTTCCCGGTCCCGGGTCCTCCCGTAATAACAATTCTTCTAGTATTCACTTTGGCTAGGTTTTGACTGCAAAAATCGTAATTTTAATAGAAATTAAAAAATGTAAAGTAAAATGTATCTTTGCAGTTGAATAAGAACCATTATGAGCACAGAGAAAAATCCAGAAGAATTTTACGACAAATTAAGGTCACAACTTTATGCAACTGCAAGCTGGCCATCAGAATATCTTTATAAATTCATCGTATTATCAGAGAACAGAAAAATAGCCGAAATTGAAAATATTTTTGATAATATGGGGGCAGTAATCATCACTAAGCCTTCTGCTAACGGGAAATATACAAGTGTATCCATTAATTTACAGATGGTAACTCCTGAGAGTGTTATTGAAAAATATAAGGAAGTGATAGAAAGGGTGGAAGGGGTTATTTCGTTGTAGATCTTTAGAGGTTAGAAGATAGACGACAGATTATAGAGAAAGTGGATTGAATATAAGGTTTAATTAAACATTAAGGCATCAGATGATTGAGCTGAAATGCGCTTAAAAATGACCTTAATCTTCCTTAACTTAATGGTTTTAATTTTTTGGATCACTAGTGTTTTGGCAGTTTACCGTATTTTATGGATGGAAGCGCATCACATTTCGTATTTTTTGCGAAACTTTTATTGGACAATTAAATTTTCTTTATTTTTTTTCGTATTTTGCACACATGCACAAATTACTGCGTTGCATAATACATTTTACTACATTTATTAGCTCATTTAATACTACACATTTATATTTTGATAGATAATTTAGAATACAATACAGAGCGTGAACATTTGATCATTCCTGAATATGGGCGTCATATGCAAAAGATGATCCATTACGCCAAGGAGCGCCCAACCAAGGAAGAACGCAACAAAGTGTCCAAGGCAATTATTTCAGTCATGGGCAATTTACAGCCGCATTTAAGGGACGTTCCAGATTTTCAACATAAACTTTGGGATCAGTTGTTTATTATGGCCGATTTTGATTTGGATGTTGATTCTCCATATCCAAAACCTTTAAGGGAAGACTTGCAGGCGCATCCTGAACCTTTAAAATACCCTCAAAATTTTCCGAAATACCGTTTTTATGGCAATAACATCAAAACAATGATTGATGTGGCCAATACTTGGGAAGATGGCGATTTAAAGGAGGCATTGATTTATACTATTGCGAATCACATGAAAAAGTGTTTTTTGAATTGGAATAAAGACACCGTTGAAGATGATGTGATTTTTCAGCATTTGTATGAATTGTCAGGAGGTAAAATCAACTTGAAGGAAGAAGATGAAGATTTGTCTGATGCTACCACATTGATGCGAAATAAAAAGAAGTTTACTTCGACCAACAAGAAAGCACACCCCAAAAAAACCAATACTAACACCAACAACCGTAACAGAAAACGCTACTAACCTACATGGCAACATTTATAATTGAAGGAGGGCATCAATTAAAAGGAAGTATCCAACCTCAAGGTGCAAAAAACGAAGCATTACAAATTCTATGCGCTGTTTTACTTACTCCAGAACTCGTAACCATCCATAATATACCTGACATTATCGATGTCAACAAACTCATTTCGCTTTTAGAAAAATTAGGCGTCAAAACCAATAAAATTGGTGCTGGCTCTTATACATTTAAGGCGGATGAAGTGAATATGAAATACCTTGAATCGGCTGAATTTAAAGAAGACGGTAAAGGCCTTCGTGGATCTATCATGATTGTTGGACCGCTTTTGGCGCGTTTCGGTAAAGGTTATATTCCAAAACCGGGAGGTGATAAAATCGGACGCCGAAGAGTGGATACCCACTTTGAAGGCTTTATAAATTTGGGAGCTAAATTCCGTTATAATCGTGAAGAGCATTTTTATGGTGTTGAAGCTGATCGATTAAAAGGCGCGTATATGCTTTTGGATGAAGCTTCTGTAACAGGAACGGCCAATATCGTTATGGCGGCTGTTTTGGCCGAAGGGATAACCACGATTTATAATGCTGCTTGTGAACCTTATTTGCAACAGTTATGTAAAATGCTGAACAGAATGGGCGCCAAAATTAGTGGCATCGGTTCCAATATGTTGATTATTGAAGGCGTAGAATCCTTGGGAGGCACAGAACATAGAATGTTGCCCGATATGATCGAAATTGGAAGTTGGATCGGATTGGCAGCCATGACCAAAAGTGAATTGACCATTAAAAACGTCAGTTGGGATGATTTGGGACAGATTCCAAACGTGTTCCGGAAATTGGGAATTACCGTTGAGAAAAAAGGAGATGATATCCATATTCCGGCACATAAAGACGGTTATGAAATCCAGAATTATATTGACGGTTCCATTTTGACCGTTTCTGATGCACCATGGCCTGGATTTACGCCCGATTTATTGAGTATTATCTTAGTCATTGCCACTCAAGCGAGAGGCGCTGTTTTAGTACACCAAAAAATGTTTGAAAGCCGTTTGTTCTTTGTGGATAAACTGATTGATATGGGCGCAAAAATTATTCTTTGTGATCCGCATCGTGCTACCGTTATTGGTCACGACTTCAAATCGACTTTAAAAGCAACAACGATGACGTCTCCAGACATTAGAGCTGGGATTTCACTTTTGATTGCTGCCTTATCAGCAACAGGTACATCGACCATTCATAATATCGAACAGATTGATCGTGGTTATGAGCGCATTGATGAGCGTTTACGAGCAATAGGTGCGAAGATTACGCGAGTAAGCTAGATCGATACCAAATAATATACATAAAAAATGCCTCAAATTAGTTGAGGCATTTTTTGTTTTAAGGTTTATCCAACTACTCATCGATTTCTTTAAACATTTAAATCAACCAATATAATGACGAACAATTAAGCCAGCGCCCTTTTATAAGTTGACAAACAGCGTTCCCGTGCTTCTTTATGATCGACCATCGGTGGTGCATAAGTCAATTCTTGAAATTCTGGCACCCATTTGTTGATGTATTTGAGATCTTTATCAAATTTTTCAATTTGTGTGGTCGGATTGAAAATTCGGAAATAAGGCGCTGCGTCCACACCACATCCGGCAACCCATTGCCAATTGCCAATATTGCTTGCCATTTCATAATCGTGGAGTTTTTCGGCAAAATATGCTTCGCCCCAACGCCAATCAATCAGCAGATGTTTACATAAAAAACTTCCCACCAACATGCGCACCCGATTGTGCATAAAACCGGTTTGGTTGAGCTGACGCATTCCAGCATCGACTAATGGATAACCCGTTTCGCCATCGCACCATTTTTTGAATTCTCCTTCATTGTTGCGCCATTCGATGCGGTCGTATTTGGGTTTGAAACTCTCGTGTACCGTTTTCGGGAAATGCCAAAGGATTTGCATGAAAAACTCACGCCAAATGAGTTCTTGCCAAAATATTTCATTCTGTTCTGCAACTGCTTTTTTGATCATCTTACGAATACTGACGGTTCCAAAGCGTAAATGTGGACCTAAGCGTGACGTACTATCTAGAGCAGGGAAATTTCTGGTTTTTTCATAGTTTTGAATTAAAGTGGATGTCACTTCAAAATCCACTATCTTTTGTGAGGATCTCTTAAAACCAATATCAGCCAAGCTTAAGTTGGGCAGCGCTGTGTTTTTGAAAAGATGATCAAGACCAGTAGTGGTATCAAAAATTTCTAAGTTATACGTTTTGAATTTCTCTTTCCAAGCCTTCATATATGGCGTATAAACGATATAAGGATTGCCATCTTTTTTGACCACTTCGTCTTTCTCAAAAATGACTTGATCTTTAAATGTTTTGAAATCAATGCCTTTTTCTGATAGAAAATTATTTATTTCGGTATCGCGTTCCTGAGCGTAGGGCTCATAATCGTGATTGGTGTAAACCGCTTTAATGTCATAATCCTGAATAAGCTGTTTGTAAACTTCCAAAGGTTTTCCATGGTAGATGCTGATACTGCTCTTATAGGTTTCTTGAAGCGTCGTGCGCATTTTTTGGAGGGTATCAAAAATGAACGTCAAACGAGCATCAGCTTCAGGTAAGTGATCTAAAATTTCAGGATCAAAAATAAATATGGGCACTACGGGATGTTTAGATTGCAATGCTTCGAAAAATCCGACATTATCGTCCAATCTTAAATCACGACGGAACCAGAAGATGTTGAGGGGCTGCTTCATAAGATCAGGAGTAGTGTTTCTTTTTTACTTTAGAAGTGATGGATCGTATATCCCAAACAAGTCTTCCAGCTTTTTTTGTCTATAGTCAAATATTTCCTGAAGTTTGGGCTTCACTAAAATAGGATGTGCCAATTGGCCCAAAATTCCGAAGGGTAATTTGTAATCAATGAGATCTTCCATTTCCACACCACCTGGAATTTCCTTTATAAAATGTTTGTGATGCCACAATGCATAAGGGCCGAAGCGTTGTTCGTCCACAAAATACTTATTGGTTACGCTATGCGTAATTTCTGTGACCCATTTGGTTTTAATTCCTAAAACTGGGGTTACGATATATTGAATAATCTGCCCAGCATACATCGGTCGATCAGCTCCAGATAGAATATGGAATCCCATATAACTTGGTGTAATCGTCTTTAAGTTGTTTGGATCGGAAAGAAAAGCCCAAGCAGTTTCAATGCTTATAGGGAGATTTTGCTTTTTGTGAAGGGCGTATATTTTCATCTATAAGTAGTTTCAACTATTTTGTGAGCGATAGGGATTTCTTTTTTAATTCTTTAATAGAATGTAAAGATTAAGCGAAGTTGCAATACAAATCCAAACAAAATACGGTAAAATCAGCAGCGATTTTATCTTCATGGATTGATAATAGGTTACCAAAAAGGCAGTAACGATAACCGTCAACGCAATAATGGTTCCCAACCCAATCGCAACTAAATGCTGATTGAAAAAAACAAAATTCCAGAGGACATTCAGGATAAATTGAATACAGAACAGTGTAATGACTTGAGCGGTTGTACTTTTGAGGTAAAGAAAGGTCATGTACAATGAAAAGCAGATCATAATGACCGTCCAAAAAAAGCCAAAAGCCCAACCTGGAGGTGTCCAAGGGGCTTTGTTCATTGAGATGTACCAGTCGCTTGTAGGGCCATTTCCCATGAGTAAAATACCAATTCCTAAGGCACCAAAGTTGATGATTAGAAATAGGAGGAAATGTTTGAAGAATTTCATTGTTTAATCAAGTTGCTCGTTTGAAAACACTTTCTTCATGCTTAATTTTGAAATTTGATTTTTAAGCGAGGAGTTGGAATGGTCTAAATATTAATAATTTGATAATTATAACATCTTGACAGCGTCATTCAATAACCCCATTATCTACTACATTAAAGGATGCTTAGCTAGTTGCGGTTAACGGCTTTCCTTTTAATCGTTTTTCTACCTTTTGTTTTATTACAGTTAATCGCTTCATGATGTCCATGATCTGTTCATCTTTTTTGCGTTTATAAATTTCGTTCAAGCCTAAAATTAAGGTTTTGGCTTGTCTTGAAATTTCTATTCTATCGCTTGTAGAAAGCGATCTTAGTGTTTGTTGTTCAAATTCAAGAGCTTCTTTTATGATTTCTTGATTTGCCGTTTTATTCTCTGTTGCCATAATTTTAATTTAAATGCGAATATACACAATGTTGAATATTTTTTATAGAACATTAAACAATATTTAACATTGTGTTTTTAGCTTAATCTGCACTGTTTTAATTAAATGGAGGTCAGTATCATACGCTTTGTCGTGAAATTAATTTAGTATTTCGTTAACAATTGAGGGCTTTAAAAGCATTAATTTTACATGTAGATTAATTAACCATCTAAAAAATAAATTGTTATGAAAAAATTTATGCTTTGCCTTGCAGTTTTGGGAATGACCTTTACAGCAAACGCTCAAATTCAAACGCCTCAGCCGAGTCCATTTTCTAAAGTGGAGCAAAAGGTTGGGTTAACAGATGTGACCTTAGAGTATTCTCGTCCAAATATGAGAGAGCGTACTATTTTTGGTGATTTAGTTCCTTATGGTAAAGTATGGCGATTGGGAGCAAATACCAATACGAAAATCTCCTTTAGTACGGATGTAACTGTTCAGGGTAAAGAATTAAAAGCTGGAACCTATGCACTTTTTGCAATTCCAAATGAAAATAAATGGGAGATTGTATTTTATTCAAATGCCAGCAATTGGGGAGCACCTCAAGAATTGGATGAATCAAAAATTGCGGCGAAGGTTAATGTAGAAACTTACAAACTTCCAATGACTATCGAAACATTTACCATGAGTTTTGATGATTTGACAAGTAATGGTGCCACCCTCGGAATCTTGTGGGCAAATGTGTATGCCGGTGTTAAATTTGAAGTGCCAACAGACAAAATTGTTGCTGCTAATATCGATAAAGTCATGACTGGTCCTAATGCGGACGACTATTACGCGGCTGCCGTATATTATCTTCAAGAAGGTAAAGATGCCAAGCAAGCTAAAATATGGATTGACAAAGCGATGGCCATGACTCCAAAACCAGCATTTTATCAATTAAGACAGCAGTCTTTAATTTATGCAAAAGCAGGAGATAAAAAGGGGGCGATAGAAATTGCGAAAAAATCATTGGCTGCCTCTAAAGAAGCAGGAAATCCAGATTATATTAAAATGAACACGGATTCCCTAAAAGAATGGGGTGCAATGTAAGTAGATATTAAATCTGTAGTAGCGACACAATATTTTGTGTCTTTACTGTGGATATATTCCAAGAAACCTTTCAATACCGATATTTCGGAATTGAAAGGTTTTTTTATGCGAAATTTTAACCAGAACAGTTTAAATCTTAAAAGTCACAAGGCCACAATCCAATTCAAAAATCTGGCCTGAAATGGAAGCTGATTTTTCTGAAAGTAAGAACTCTGCCATATCAGCAACTTCGTCGGGTTTTAGGAATTTTTTAAGCGGATGACGCTCGGTAATACTTTCAATCATTTTTTCATTGCGCAATAATTTTGAGGCCAAATCGGTATCGGTCACAGTTGGGGCAATGGCGTTAATACGCAAAGTGGTCGCAATTTCAGCGCCTAATGATTTTACCAAACCTTCAATAGCTGATTTCGCCGCCGCAACACTAGCGTGAAAAGGCATTCCTAACTTAGCCGCCACGGTACTAAATAAAAGAATCGAAGGATTGTCGCCTTTTTTAAGAATATCTAAATACGTTTGGATGCTTTTGACCGCACCTATGACGTTAATCTCAAAATCTGCTCTAAAATCGTCTAAACTCAACCGATTGATCGGTTTGAGATTAATGCTTCCCGGACAATAGACCAAGCCGTCAGCTTTTTCAATTGGAGGCAAGGCGTCCGTTAATATATCACAGGAATGATGCGTGAGATTTTCGTTGCATAATCTGGAACCGTGCGGTTGATATTGATAATATAATGAGTGGACAGGAGTTTTTGTGCAATAGCTTTACCGATGCCCTTGCTGCCGCCAACAATGATGAGGGTTTTCATTTATTTTTTATAGGAATTATGCGTTCGGATTTCAAAATCTAACGCTGAAATGGAAAGTGATCTTAATTTTTGTTGTTCAAATTCGAGTGCTTCATTAATGAGATCCATAATCTTAGTCTTTTATATAGTTCTGCAATTCAGTAATTTTTTCGGGTGTGCTAAATTTTCCACCGTAATAGGAGGTAACCGTTGCCGAGGATTCATCTTTAATGCCTCGCGAGGAAACGCATAAATGTTTGGCGTCCAGAATGACCGCAACATCCTCCGTACCTAAGATCTGTTTTAAATCTTCAGCAATTTGATTGGTCAAACGTTCTTGAACCTGTGGTCGTTTAGCATAATATTGCACAATGCGATTCAATTTTGACAAGCCAATCACTTTTCCCGAAGAAATATAAGCCACGTGGGCTTTGCCAATAATCGGCACAAAATGATGTTCGCAGTTGGAGTAGAACGTGATGTTTTTTTCTACCAACATTTGATTGTATTGGTATTTATTATCGAATAATGCAATTTTTGGTTTGTTGGCCGGGTTTAAGCCAGAAAAAATCTCATCGATATACATTTTGGCCACACGATCGGGTGTGCCTTTTAAGGAGTCGTCGGTTAAATCCATTCCCATGACATCCATGATTTCTTCAAATAAAAGGGCAATACGTTCCTTTTTTTCCTTATCTGAAAGTTTATATCCATCTTTTTTCATTGGTGTTTCAAGTCCTGTGTATAAATGGTCATCGCCAATGTCTTCGATGCTGAAGCCGTTTAACTTGTTATTAATTTTAAGGGTACCGGAGTTTTTTTCTTGAATCATGTTGTCTTTTTTAGATGCTGTTTTTAGGTTTTTATTGCCAAAACAAAGCATAGTTAGCGTTTGGAAATGGAATTATGTTTGATTTATTTTTGTCTTGAACATTTATAACGTCCCAATTCAAATGATCGTAATTTTTGATGTTTTGTAGCTCGTCCTTGAACACGCTGCCGCCATATTCTGAAACTACTAGATTTCATTTCGCGTCGCATTAAGGTAATGACATCCTGTTCTGAAAGTTCAAATTGGTAGGTTATGGCCTCAAAAGGCGTTCTGTCTTCCCAAGCCATTTCAATAATGCGGGCAATCTGTTGCTCCGTCAAAATCATGGCAGAATGTTATTGTGAACTTCATAATTTAATTTTTGGTCTAAAAGCTTGTCAAAAAAAGCTTTATTTTCTCTAAAAGTGATGTTTTTTTTAAATTTGATGAACTTTCCTTGGGCATGAATGCTGCTCCCGTTGGTTTTATAAATGACCAAATGGTAATATGGAATAACCCAAGTATAATTTTGTAAACCTTTATTGATTCTGATCAGTAATCCAAATGGACGCAGCTCTAAATTAGCGTAGCTGATAGCGGCCGTCGTATTGAGATATGGCTTCATATTCGCACTGACCTCTTCAATCATCATGCGTTTGGACCCGATACCTCTCATTTTAAACGCTTGGATAAAACCAAAAGGTTTTCCTACCAAATCATTGATGAGCGCGTCGTGGGTTTTATCAGTATAGGTGGTGTCCAAAATCATAGTATAAAGATAGCTAATTAATCATTTTGTTTATCTTTATGAGATAAACATTAAACAAAAATTAACATTTAAGTTGAGCTAGGGTGAGTTTAGGATCGTATTGTTTTAAGAAGGCTCAATGTTAGAGAGGTGTATCGATTCAGCAATAGGCTTAGATGCTTAGGCTATCCTTGTTAAGATTCCATAAGCTTTCGCTGGCTTTCTTTCGGTTTTTGAAGATTTAAAATAGGGTAAGATATATACGCAAACGTCAGATTTTATTCAAGTGGATGCATTTTTTTGTAGACTTTATATTCTGAAAATGATATTCTGGACTTTCTTTTTAGGATTTGAATTGGGTTTTCACTTTTCGTAACAGAAATCCTATTAGTGAATTTTAATACGCTAATCGACTTCTACCAACTTGTTGATCATGCCATTAAAAATGAACCAATGAAAAGGCAATACACTGTACCAGTACAAACGTCCTGCCAAGCCGCGTGGTCTGAACGTTGCGGTTTGTTTAAGCAGGCCATCTTCAATTTTAAATTCGAGCCAAGCTTCGCCAGGAAGTTTCATTTCGGCGTAAAGCAAGAGTTTTTTATCTTTTTTATCACTAAAAATAACCCGCCAAAAATCCAAGGCATCTCCTGCAGATAATTCTGAAACATGCGTTCTTCCGCGTCGCAAACCGATACCTCCAAACAGCTTATCCATGTGTCCACGCACTTTCCATAAGTAATTCCCATAATACCAACCAGTGGAACCACCGATGGACCAAATGCGGTTGATGGTCTTGTCCATATCGATGACTTTACGTTCTTTATAATCTTTGAAACAGCCATAGGTAGGCACATTTACATATTTAAAAAGACTGTCCTTGAGTCGGCCACTGCTGACCATAGAATCTTTCCAGCTGGAAACAATGCTGTTTTGTTCAATCTTTTGAAAAGCCAGTTCTACGGCTTCACGATAACTCATAGGGTGAACATCAAGGATCTGATTGATCTCACTTTTCTGACCGATAATTTCCACGCCCATACTTTCCACTAAAGAAGAGGCCAGTTTGAAAGAGGTAGAGGTCACGAAATAAAGCCAATAAGAGGAGAGTTTGGGGGTCATCACTGGAACCGTTAAAATATAACGCTTCAATTTCCTGATGTCAGCAAACAGGAGTAGCATTTGTTTGTAGGTCAGCACTTCAGGTCCAAAAATATCAAAGCTTTTATTATAAAGTTCTGTTTTGCCTTTGGCTCTCGACAAAAATGAAAGGACATCCTTAACACCAAGAGGTTGCGTTTTTGTATTCAACCATTTAGGAGCCACCATAACTGGTAGTTTCTCAACCAAATCTCGGATAATTTCAAAAGATGAACTTCCTGATCCGACAATGATTCCTGCCTTAAAAACGGTCAAAGCGTATTTTTCTGAATGTAATAGTTCTTCAACATTTTTACGGGATTGTAAATGCTTGGACAGAAAAGTGTCATTGGTAATCCCGCTTAAATAAATGACTTGTTTAACTTTGGTGGTTTCAAAATAGTCTCTGAAATTAGCCGCACATTTTGCTTCCAAGGCTTCAAAATCCTTGGACGTATTGGACATGGAATGGATAAGATAATAAGCGACATCAATGTCCTTTGGAATATTTTGAAGCGTTTCTGGTTTTAAAAAATCGGCTTCAACCACTGAGATATGTCCGTCTTCAAGATAGTTTTTATCAACCCTAAACGTATCACGAACTGCACAAATAACATCGTGTCCTTCATTAATGAGGATGGGAATCAGACGTTTGCCTATATAGCCGGTAGAGCCTGTAACGAGAATTTTCAAAATTTTATTTATTTACTTAAAGGTACGATAGGTTTAATTGTTCATTGCAAAAGTTCAACAAATTATTAACTGAATAAGAATAAACAGCCCTGTCTATAAATTTAGATCAAATCGTAAGAAACGTATGGTTTTGCAGTTGCTATTTAGGTGGTTTTGCAGTTGCTATTTAAAAGAATGTCAGGTTTAAAATTAGGAAGGTCAATTTGTTTTGGTCAACTCCTCGATTAAATCTTTAATTTTAGCCACTGAAAAGGGTTTTATAATGTAATTATTGACAATTTTATAGGTTTTGGCTTTATCAATATCGCGCCTATCCACTGAGGAGCTGACAATATAAATCGGAATTCTTTCTGCATTAGGAATTTTGACAAGTTCATCCAGAAACTGCCATCCATCCATAATTGGCATATTCAGATCCAAAAGAATGACGTCCGGCAGATTGGTGTCCTCCCATAATTTAGGTAGTAAATCATCAAAGGCTTCCTTTCCATTTTTATAGATTAAAAAATCCAACGATAAATGGACGTTTTCCATCATTTTTCTTGTTCCAAATCTAAAGATGGGATCATCATCAATAATGCATATTGTATTAATTGTCTTCATCTTTAAAATATATAGTGAATGTACTGCCTATGTTAGGTTGGCTTTCAACTTCGATGGATCCACCCATAGCTTCAATTTGGTTTTTACTTATAAATAATCCTATTCCCCTGGCATTTTTATGATCATGAAAGGTTTTGTACATGCCGAAAATCTTTGCGCCATGCTGCTCCAAATCAATTCCCAATCCATTGTCTGCAATACTTAAAGCCATATAACCTTTAATCTTTGTGGCACGAATGTCGATCACTAAAAGTCGATGGGGAGATTTATATTTTATAGCATTGGTCAGTATATTCAGGATGACGCTGTCAACATAGGAAGAAATGCCATAAATAACCAATTCTTTATTGACCTTCAGCACGACTTCACCATTAACCTGACTGACCGCTGTCCGAATATTCTGCAGTGATTTTTTGACCCGTTTTCTTAAATTAATTGGAACCAATGTGTTTTTGATGAGATTTTGAATTTCAACAATTTCGCTCAAATGGTTAACGGTTTCGCACATGTTGTTTGATGCCGATTTGATATGTTCAAAAAGCTCATCTTCAAAACCTGACTTATGATTCATTTCGCTCAACTCCAACAACATCGATAAGTTACCCGTATGGGATCTTAAATTGTGTGATACAATGTGTGCGTAATTCTGGAGGCGGTTATTGTGTTCTGTCAAGCTTTCTGTGAGTAGTTTTTCGCGTGTAATATTACTGACCTGACAAACAAAATGGGTCGTTTGTCCTTTATCGTTTTTGACGGAAGACATTGAGAGAATGGTCCAAATTAAATTTCCGTTTTTGTGGAAGTATCGTTTTTCTTGCTGAAAACTTTCGAGTTCTCCGCTTAAAAGTTGTTGGGTAAGTTTATTTGTCTCTTCTAAATCGTCAGGATGTGATAATTCACTTTTATTAATAGCAAGCATTTCTTTTTCAGAATACCCCAAAGTTTCGCACATACCTGGGTTAACCCGGGCTATTTTGCCGTTTAAATCCAGTAATACCATTCCGATGGGTGCATGCCAAAAGGTTTGTCTAAACTCTTCTTCTCGCAATAATATCTCCAATTCTGCACTTTTAAACTCCTCAATATCCTGAACCAATCCATGTACTGATTTACAAATGCCATTCTTGAAATTTGAAATACCAATCATGCGCATCCAGCGCAGCCCTGATGCCGTTTTTAATTGCAACTCAAAATCAAAACTATGACCATTTTGCATGGCGTTATTTAATAAATACGCCATCTTTTCATGATTTTCTTCAAGTACATAATCAATGATTGAATCACTGAAATTATGCGCCTTATACTCTTTGTTGCCAAGCAAGCGTTTGAGGTTTTCACTCCAATATAACATGTGATTTTCTGGGTTGAGTTCCCATGAACCAATCTTGGCTACTTTATTTGAGCGTTCCAAAAGATCTTTGTACTTTTTTAACAGGATTTCATTGGTTTTTGATTCTGTAATATCCACCAATTGAGCCACCATATGGGTAAACCGATTAAAGTCGTTTTTTACCGAAGAAACGGAAACATTGGCCCAAATAACATTTCCGTTTTTATGAATAAAACGCATCTCTTGACTGAAATTTTCTATAGTGCCATCCATCAACTTCGACATCATTTCAATATTCTTTTCGAAATCTTCCTCTAAAGAAATATCCTTGATTCGCATTGATTGCATTTCTTTAATGGTGTACCCAAACATATCAGAAAGACTTGGATTGACCTTATAAGCTTCGCCATTAAAATTGATCAATGACATGCCTACGTTGGCGTGATTGAAAGTCGTGCGCCATTGTTCTTCCTTGATGATGATTTCACACTGGGCTTTTTTGATTGCATCGATATCCTGAATTAGGCCATATAATCGTTTACAGTGATTATCTTCAAACTCTGAGATGCCAATCATTCGTACCCATTTCGGATCACTATCATTAGCGTTGGCTAGAATTTGAATATCAAAACTCATACCTTTCTCTAAGGCGTTTTTAACGGTTAAAATGGCGTCCTTTCTATGTTCTTCAGCTATAAAATAATCGATGAATTCAAAAAAGGTAGGCGTGAAATCCTTTCGAGTATTCAAAATTGTATTTAAGGAACTGCTCCAACTGACATTGTAGTTATTAACGTCAATTTCCCAAGAACCAATTTTGGCGACGGCATTGGACCGCTCCAATAAATCCTTATAATTAATAAGCAGTAATTCATTTTTCTTGCGCTCGGTAATATCCTGTACCTGTACCACGAAATAGGTAATTCGGCCCATTTCATTGCGAACTGATGACACCGAAATATGACCCCAAAGGATGCTGCCATCTTTATGGATGTAGCGTTTGTCCAATTGAAAACTTTCACGTTTGCCCAATAAAAGTTCGGCAATAAATTTGTCGCTCAGGTCTTTGTCCAGCGGATGGGAAAATTGGTCAAAGTTTTTTTCTAAAAGCTGTTTATTCGAATAGCCTAAATAATTGCATAAACTTTTATTTACTTTGGAAATGCTCCCTTTTAAATCAATGACGGCCATGCCAACAGCGGCATGGGAAAAGGTTTTTCTGAAAAGTTCTTCTTTGAGTGCGAGTTCTTTTGTAGCGATTACTTTATCATGAATGTTTTGAAAAAAACCATAATAACGTGTGCATTCGCCATTATTGAATTCTGATATGCCAATGGCACGACACCATAACGTCTTTTTATCAACAGTAATAATTTCAATTTCAATATTGTAATTTTCTCCTTCTTCGAGGGCGTTTTTTATGGAGTCAATCATCTTTTGACGACTTTTCCCTTCTTTCATAAAACCTACGACATCATCAAGTTTCAAATCAAAAAACAAAGGAACTCCAAATATTTTCTTTATTTCATCACTACAATTGACTTGGTTCGTTTTTAAGTCGACTTCCCAAATTCCAATTTCTGCAGCCTCATTAACATCTTCTAATAAGTCTTTATATTGTTGAACCAAAAGTTCTCCATTTTTTCTCTCTGTAATGGCATAATGAATCCCGCCTAACCATTCGGGCTGACCATCTTCAGTATAACTTAACACTTTTCCAATATCCATTACCCAAACCCAATGGCCATCCTTATGTTTAACCCGGACTTCGTTTTTAAAACCCGATGATTTTTGAGTAACATGTTCATTGATAAGGTGTCGTGTTCTTTTTAAATCATCAGGATGTGTCAAATTATCCCAAAAATTACTTTCCTTCTCATTAAGTTCTTTTAAAGTGTAACCAATGATTTTTGCACAACTTTCATTAAATACCACTTTTTCAGTAATCAAATTGTACTCCCAAGTACCGATACCACTCCCATTTAAAATGTCATTATCTCTCAGTTGTTGGCGTTTAACTTTTAACTCGTGGTTTTTTTGATCGGTAATATCCTTAAATGCTATGAATACATAGCGCTGTATTTGATCAGGAATAGATTTTGAATAGATATGAGTTTGCATCCATAAATGGTTGCCATTTTTATGAATAAATCGGATGTCTGTGCAACTTGTATATTCCGTATTAGAAATGTTCTGGATTTGTTCAGTAAAACCCGGTAAATCTTGAGGGGATATAAGGTCATTCCATGCAACGGAATCTGTTGGTTTATAGTCTAATAGAGTTTTGAAATTTTCACTGATATTGAATATATCTGGCTGTGATTTTTCAGCAAACCAGACTCCATCGTAGAGTTTAGAACGAAACAACTCGTAAATCGTAGAGTCAACAGGTGAGAATAACCCTGAATGTGGTTGGAGTTTGATCAAGTTTGATTTCGTTTTGGGGACTTAAAAATATAAAGATATCTTTTATTTGAAATAAAGCAATACAAACGAAATTTAAATTTAATCAGGGTCTATGAACAACGATTTATCAAGGAAGATTAAAGGATTTTTTTAGTATTTGGAACGTTCGAAATAGGTCGTAGGTTTTAAAAAATTGCAATAAATGAATTTGCCATTTGATCTACTTCAGAGATTCAATTCTAATTTGGGCATTTGATATCACAAATCGGTTTTGAGCCTAGGAATTGTAAACACGTCCAAACCATTGATTACTGCAGTTTTTCCTTCATAAAATATATAAATCTAACTTTTGAATAGGTTTATGCAATAGAAATCTCATGATATCCTACTGACTGAAATGTGGCATTAAAAATTGATGTAATTGTTGATTTTAATGTCTTTGGCCTTTAAATCGAACATTAAATTATATAGCCCAAAAAACGTTCGGTTCATATAGATGAAATGTTTGGAGCCTCGATTGCCATTCATTTTGCGCAGTTCGGTGCTTTTTGAATAGCGTTGGCCCAATTCGGTTATTTTACCAAAAAACTCAGCAGCCGAAAAGTCAAAGGTCTCCGAATGAAAGGGTTGGGTAAACAAACTCAGTAATTCATGAAACATCTCTGTGAAAAACTCGGCTTCTTCTTTGGAATCGTCTTCTCGTAAAATTTCTAATTGGTATAATTTTTCGATGAAAAAAGCTTTATTGGAAATGTTTTCTGGTTTTGCCAATTCAAAATATGGTACATAAAAATCGTCAGGAATGGTTTTCATGCAGCCAAAATCTAAAGCAATTAAATTGTGTTCTTTAGACACTAAAAAGTTTCCAGGATGCGGATCGGCGTGCACTTTTTTCAACTTATGAATTTGGAACATATAAAAATCCCAAAGCGCTTGTCCTAACTTATTCGAGAATTCCTGATTGGTATTATAGGCGGTAAACTCTGATAAATGTTCGCCTTCCATATAATCCATGGTAATGATGCGTTCCGAAGATAATTCCTCATAATATTGAGGAAACAAAAGATTAGGAATGTGCGAACACGCAGCAGCAATCTCTTTGCTTTGCTTCATTTCTAATATATAATTTGTTTCCTCAATGAGTTTTCCTTCAACTTCCTTAAAATACTTGTCTGAATCTTTGCCTTTAATGTTAAACATTTTCATGGCAATAGGCTTTACAAGCGCGAGGTCAGACGAAATACTTTGGGCAACTCCAGGGTATTGGATTTTCACAGCAAGTTTTTTCCCGCATTTTTCTGCAACATGGACTTGTCCAATGCTCGCAGCGTTTACTGAAGTTGTGTTGAAGGAATCATAAAGTTCATTGGGTAATTTCCCAAAATAGGTTTTAAAAGTTTTTAGAACCAATGGTGGCGATAAGGGCGGCACAGAAAACTGAGCCAATGAAAATTTCTCAACATAGGCCTGGGGCATGATGCTTTTTTCCATGCTCAGCATTTGTGCAACTTTAAGCGCACTTCCTTTAAGCTGTTTTAAGCTGTCATAAATGTCGTCAGCATTGTTTTCATTGAGTCTTGAACGTGCTTCGTCTTCAGTTTTCGTCAATTTATCGCCATAATATTTGAGATAATTGACACCGACTTTAGCACCTGTAGACACTAATTTAGAGGCTCTTTGAATTTTCGAGGTGGGAATTTTATCGATCGTTTTCATCTATTTCGTTTGCATTTTTTCCTTGAAGAGAAATTTACCAAGGTCGATAACGCTTTTTAAGGGCGCAATATTGAGGACATCAAAGCTCGTGTTGACTGATTTTTCAATAAAAATATCTGTTTTTTCAAAAGAAGCAGAGGTGTCGTCCATCCAAAACTTCATAGTTAACAACAACTGAATCCACGCCGATTCTTGAATGGCGCGCTGTTGAAGTTTATCGATGCGTTCTTCTTTGATATCCAAAGTTTCAATATCTAAACTGTCGATATAAGTGGTAAATGATTTTCTCAATTCAGATAAGGCGGCCATTCCTTTCATGCTATTTTTATGTTGCTTAAGAGCGAAAAGAACATAACTTCTATTGGCCGTCAAATTTTCGAAAAATGTAAAGTAGAAGCTTAACAATTTGTTGCGCGCATCAAAAGATTGATAATCTTCACTGGCAAGCAATACCTTTAAAGTGTTATCAAAAAAGACTTTAAATACGTGCTTTTCAATGGCTTCAAAAGATGCAAAATGTTCATAGAACTTCGATTCGTCAAAGTCATTATTCTTTGTGAATATGTAAACTGATTTGGGTTGTGCGCCATGTTCTAAAACATAATCCATGTAAAAGGAAATAATGTTTTGATCCGAAATAGATTTCTTTTTTGCCATGATTCTAATTTGAATGTAAAGATATGAAATGTTTAACATTTCTGTGATTACATTAAACAAAATTTAACAGTAGAGTCACAATATGTTGTGACTCTACCATTTGGCATGACATCATTTTAGGCCTCCAATGGTGGGTTATTCATATTTCAAGCCAATCAGATGTCTGACATCATCCAAAATCAACATCAAATTCCGACTGAAATCGTAGGACATAATTGGGCTTTCGGTTTTCCCGTTTCTAAGTAGATCATTGAAATGTTGAATTTCGAAATTGTAACCAATGGTGTTATAGCCAAAGTCATGCGTGGTTTCCTTCCCATCAAACGTAACGGTTACCGTAGAAGGTGCATGAAATCTCGAATTGATTTTAATGATGCCTTTTTCGCAATAAAAAATAGCTTCAGTGGGCGTTTGTTCTAAAAGCGTGGATTTTAAAAAGGCTTTCACACCATTATAATAATTGAAAATAATATCACAAGAGGCATCGGCACCATTATCAAAAAAAACAGCTTTGGCGTCTACATCAATAGGTTTTCCTAAGGTAGACAGCGCAGCAAAAATAGGGTAGATGCCAATATCCAATAAACTGCCGCCACCAAGGGATTTGTCGAAAACCCGAGAAGTACTATCGAATTTGGGTAGAAATCCAAAATCGGCTTCAAGTTTTGTAATTGCACCAAATTTTCCTGACTTCAATTCATTTAAAACAAATTGGTAATGTGGTAAAAAAT
Source organism: Gelidibacter sp. (assembly GCF_039916245.1). GTDB lineage: Bacteria > Bacteroidota > Bacteroidia > Flavobacteriales > Flavobacteriaceae > Gelidibacter. The sequence goes on along the minus strand of NZ_JBDSLS010000129.1, from coordinate 4,627 downwards.
AAGTCCAAAGGGCTTCCATCAGCAGGACATTGTTGGTTTTAGCAACAGTAATCATGTCTTCAACTTCCTGAATATTCATGGCCAAAGGTTTCTCACACAACACTGCTTTTTTATGATTCAGGCACAATAGCGTGTATTCTTTATGAGAACTGTGTGGCGTCGCAATATAAATAGCATCGATATTAGGATCGGCAGCCAAGCTATCGTAATCGCCATAAGCTTTGATGGCATTATATTGTTTGGCGAACGAATTTGCTTTTTCCTGATGCCTTGAAGCTACAGCATATAGTTGACAATTTTCTACATTTTGAATGTCTTGAGCGAATTTGTTGGCAATTTTACCAAGTCCGATAATTCCCCAGCGTATGGTTTTAGATGTTTTCATGACGTGATAATGGATTAAGGGTTTGAAGAATAAAAGAAATTCCAATAACAAGGGCGCACCCGAATAAATTCAGCCATAAATAAGGCATCCAATCATACCACCAGCCTGCGATAACAATCGCTTGTGTGATTAAAGCTGCCATAAAAACCGCATTACCTTTCACATATTTAAAAAAGAATGCCAATAGGAAAATTCCCAAAACATTTCCATAGAAAATGGAACCGATAATATTGACCAATTGAATTAAATTATCCGCCAAATAGGCTACTGACGCAATGGCAATAGCTAGAATCCCCCATCCTAAAGTAAACCATTTTGAGGCTTTCAAGTAATGGTGTTCATCTTCATTTCCCACAAAGCTGCGTTTATAAAGATCCATGGTCGTCGTTGATGCCAACGCATTTAATTCGCTCGCGGTACTGGACATGGCAGCGCTTAAAATAACGGCCAATAACAAACCAATCAAACCCCGTGGTAGATTGTTTAAAATAAAGTGAATAAACACATAATCCTTATCGTTGGTTTCCACCCTAAGGGTGTTTTCGATGTTTGCCTTGTCAATTAACTCTTTAGCGGCATTTCGATTCACTCGATCGCCATCATTGAATAACGCAATTTGGTTCGCTATCACTTCAGATTTGTTGTCCGCGTAAGCGTTTAGCAACTCCTGTTTCCTTTGAAAAATATGATTTTGTTCGTTTTGTAACTGCATGTATTCTTCGGCGTAGGAAGAATTCATGACCGTTTCTGTCGCTGCAGGATTAAAATTGATAGGGGAAGGGTTAAATTGGTAAAACACAAAAACCATTACGCCGACCAATAAGATGAAAAACTGCATGGGGACTTTCAAAAGTCCGTTGAAAATCAAGCCCATTTGCATCTCTTTTATCGATTTCCCTGAAAGATAGCGTTGCACCTGGCTTTGATCTGTACCAAAATAGGAGAGGGCCAAAAACGTTCCGCCGATAATACCACTCCAAAACGTGTAACGATTATTGAAATCAAAAGAAAAATCGAGGATGTCCATTTTCCCGCTGGCGCCTGCAATATGCAAGGCTTTGGTAAATGTGATATTGTCTGGTAGATAGCTGACAATTAAAAAGAAGGCGATAAACATCCCCGTGAAAATCACGGCCATCTGTTGTTTTTGAGTAATATTCACTGCTTTTGTACCGCCTGAAACGGTATAGATGATGACCAAAATCCCGATAGCGATGATGAGTAAATTCAAATTCCAGCCTAAAACAGCGGAGAGGATAATCGCCGGTGCGTAAATAGTAATTCCTGCGGCCAATCCGCGTTGAATCAAAAACAAAATAGCCGTCAGACTTCGGGTTTTGAGATCAAACCGATTTTCTAAAAACTCATAAGCCGTATAAACTTTGAGTCGATGATATAAGGGGATAAAGACCAAACAGATGATGACCATGGCAATTGGCAATCCGAAGTAAAATTGCACAAAGCCCATGCCGTCATGAAATGCTTGTCCAGGCGTGGAAAGGAAGGTAATGGCGCTGGCTTGCGTTGCCATCACGCTTAAGCCAATCGTCCACCATTTGGCTTCATTGCCGCCTTTAAGAAAATCTTCAACGTTTTTACTGCCTCGGGTTTTCCATGTGCCATAGGCGACAATAGTAAAAAGTGTCCCAATAAGAACAATCCAATCTAATGTATGCATCTTAGAAGGATTTCGTGATAAAGTAAAACAAAATGATATAAATAGCATTGGCAACCAATACTAAAGTGTATGATTTTTTCCAGTGCTCTTTTGGTGGTTGTTTTTGCATAGTTTTTATTCTTTTGCCACGAATACGCGAATACGTTTCAATTTCTCCGTGCGACTCTGTGTTTTCAGCGTATCTCTGTGAAATAGCGATTAAATATATTTTTTAAAAAACCTGACAGGTTTGCGATTTTAAGATTAGTTTTTCAATTGTTGGTCGGTTTTTATCGATTCTTTTCCGACAGAAAGCATGTTGGCAAACAAACGGAATGCGCCAGCGACACCTTCAGGAAATTCCCTGAAAAAACTCAATCCCGTATAAATATAATGACCTTTTCCATATTTAGCGATTAGTAGGCTGCCTTCTTGTGGAGATTCGCCCTCGTCATGCATAGATAACACTGGCGTGAACTCTTTTGACCATTTATTCGGAAAATAGAGGCCGCGTTCTTGCACCCAACCTTCAAAATCTTTTTGGGTAATTTTATTCGGATAGTTGAGCAGTTCGCTATTGGGATTTAAGAATTTGACTTCGGCATTTTCATTGGTAACACGGTCTCGTGATAATTGTAAAGGATAGGGCGCCAATTGATCAACAATGATTCCTGCATTTGTATTATACTGAACAACTAAATTACCACCTTGCTCAACAAAATCAAAGAGTTGTTTCTGTTTAAATTTTAAGGCATCCACCGTATTATAGGCTCTAATGCCTACAACAATGGCGTCAAATCGATTTAAAGTTTCAGCAGTAATATTTTCAGGTTTGATGATCACTACATTATAGCCGATTTGCCTCAAACTTTCAGGAACAAGATCGCCTGCGCCTTCAATATATCCAATGTTTTCGCCCCTTTTCTTGATGTCCAGACGCACTATTTTGCTTTCATTGGGCAATAATACGGTTTGAAACGGAATATGGTCATAGTTGATTTCCACAATTTTCTTGGAGTAAATCTCCTTGCCGATATGAACCATTGGCGATAATAGACCTTCACTCTGATTTTTTGGAGGAATGACCGTAAAAACTAAAGTCTGTTCTTGGCCTTTATGAAGAATAGCGACATTTTGCTTTTCAGGATAAACGTTCCAACCTTTTGGATGTGCCAATTGCACAAAGCCTTCCAGATTTTCACGATTGGCCTTTACGATCACTTGGATGTCTTTTTGTTGGTCGTCGGCAAAAATGATCACGGGTTCAGAAATATACGCGGAGACTTCTGGTACAATTTCAAACGGTTTGTAAACTTCGCCTTTTACTGGATCATTGGTTTTGTAGATGACAGGTCTTGTATAGGATAATATTTCCCCATGCATCGAAATATTGAACGTCGCCGTAATATTTCGGGGTGTCTCTGGCAGTCCAATTAAATTTTGTTGATCGACGTTATACATTCCTAAAGTGCCTTTATTATTCAGCCAGTAAGGGGTTGAGTAGCTTGCAGATGCAGCAATGTTTATTTGTGATTTAAAACGCTGGGACTGATTAAATTTTAAGTCCGTGTTTTTTTTAAGGTTCGTGCCATCAGATAGCACAATTGAAATTAGTTTAATGTCTTGAGCACTGCGATTGATGGCTTCCAAATTTAAATCTACTTTACCGTTTGGAGTGGCTGTATTAGAGTTAGCGGCGACCTCCAAATACAAACCCATACAAGCGGCAATCACATTCTTGAGATCTTCTGATTTGATGGTTTTCCAATGGCTATTGTCAATTTTTTGAATCAGCTTGTAAGCTTCAATCAATTTTGGAAGGGACGCTGATGGATTTTTGAAATCATAATTATCCTGAACTTCTTTCAATAGAATGCCAATCGGTTTTCCGCCTTTTACGCGATTCCAGCTGGTATCAATATCATCAAAAATATTGTTTTTGTCTTTTGGCATATCGCCTTTTACGAGCTCTAAATATTCGGTTTCACTACCACGTGTTCCTGTATTTCCAAAACCTTGCGATTTGTGCGCGCTTCTGCTCAAGGCGGCAATTTCAGGATTTGACAATCCGAGTGCGGGATAGAAATCGCCCACTTCCACAGCAAACTGACCGGTTTTATCGGCAGCTTCAAACTTTTCCTGACTGCCATAAAACCACCAAGAGGTATTAAAAAACTCACGTTTTGCTTGCCAAACGTCTACTGATTTTAATTGATTTGGGAATTTTGATTTATCGCTCGCCAGATCAAAAGCTTCCATGCTTAATAGGGCGGAACTGGTATGATGTCCGTGCGTTGATCCCGCACTTCTATGGTCAAATCGGTTGATAATGATATCGGGTTGAAACTTACGAATAGCCCAAACGACATCACTCAATACCTCGTCTTCGTTCCAGATGGCTAAAGTTTCATCCGGATGTTTGGAGTATCCAAAGTCATTAGCTCTTGTAAAGAGTTGTTCGCCACCGTCAATTTTACGTGCAGCCAGTAGTTCTTGCGTTCTGATAACACCTAAAAGGTCACCAAGTTCTGTTCCAATAAGATTTTGTCCGCCATCGCCACGAGTTAATGATAGATAAGCCGTGC
>NZ_JBDSLS010000128.1:0-10304 GCF_039916245.1 Gelidibacter sp. | reverse complement strand
TCACAAAGAGCAATCCGACCTTCGCATTGAAGTACTCCGCAAAAATCAGATGGATGAATTGGAGGATAAAGGTGCAGACAGAAAACGATTGGAAGAAATTGATGGGAAATTGTCTACTATAATAAGTTCCTTGGAATTTATAGCACAAAATGAAAAAACGGTGATCGAATATCAAAAAGATAAACGAGAGTTATTTGACCTTCTTCCGCAATGGAAAACAGGTAAAATTACGCTAGAAAAACAACAACTTCATAGTGCTGACACCCAAAAGATTGAGCTTTCAAAGTCCCATCAAAAGCTAAGCCATCAAATAGAAAAGGTAAAATCGCTTGAGGATAAGTTTTCTGTTTTCGAAATTGATATTTCAGAATTTGAGAAATTCAAAAAATCCGAAGCATTTGCTGGTATGGAAGCCGTTTTGGAGGATGCTTCTGATAAAGAAGAACAGGATGTTTCAAAAAAGGCTTCGCTTCTTATTTCTGAAATTAATGACAAATACTATAAAGGAATTGGTAAGTTTCAAGAACTTCAGCGTTCCATTAATGGCTTTGTTGGCAACTTTAATGAAGCGAATGTGTTTCAATTTAAAGTACAATTTGGCAATGATGAAGATTATCTCAATTTCGCACTAAACCTCAAAGAATTCATCGAGGAAGATAAAATCCAAGAGTATCAGAAACGCGTGAACGAACGCTTTGGAACTATCATTAATCAAATAGGACGGGAGACCACGGAACTGACTTCTAAGGAAGCTGAAATTGAGAAAACAATCAAAAAAATCAATGATGATTTTTTACATAAAAACTTTGTGGAAGCCATAAAGGAAATGGAAATGCGTACGCAGAAAAGTTCCAATCCTATTGTATCCCTTCTTTTGGAAATAAAGGATTTCAATGAGGAGCACAGTCTGCAATTGGGACAGGTAAACCTTTTCAGCACTTCAGAATCGTCCTCAAAAAACCACCGCGCCGTGGAATTGGTCAAGCAATTAATAAAAGAACTTGAACGGGCCAAGACGTCCACTTTAACCTTATCTGAATCCTTTGATCTGCAATTCCGTATCGTTGAAAATGACAACGATTCCGGCTGGGTGGAGAAGCTTTCAAACGTTGGTAGTGAAGGAACGGATGTTTTGGTAAAAGCGATGATAAATATCCTACTTCTTAACGTATTTAAGGATAGTGCCTCGAGAAAAATAAAAGACTTTAAATTGCATTGCATGATGGATGAGATCGGGAGATTGCACCCCAATAATGTGAGGGGAATTTTAAAATTCGCCAACGAGCGAAATATCCTGCTCATCAATGGTTCTCCAACAAGTCAAAACGCAACGGATTATAAATACACCTATAAATTGGCTAAGGAACAATCGAAAAGCAATCCAAAAAGATATTTGACCAAGATAAATCGATTGATAAAAGTGAATACAAAAATTTCGAATTAATGAAGTTGACTCCCAAAATAGCACGGATCCTTTTAAGGCTTACTAAAGGTGAAACGCTACCGGCCAGTGCTGCCAAAAGCCCGCTGGTTAGCGAATTGATTGCTGAAAATATCCTCCTTCAGAAAGGGAAACACCGAAAAACCCTAACGCTCAGCAATCAAAAAGCGCTTTTGGTCTTTCTTTCTAACCAATTGCAAATCCATAATTTGGAGGATTATATTACTGCACTTGACAATGAGGAGTCCAGCCGTGCTGACTTTGTTAAGGTGGCAACCGACTCAAAAACGTCGAAGGAAAGAGCCTTTAAAGGTTTTTTGATCAATGCCTACGACCACATTAATGCCACTTTAAACGCCAAGGAATATCCTATTTCTCCCCATAATGGCAGTTTTGCATTTATCTATGATTATGAAAACTTCCGCATTCCGGAGGATATCACGATTGTAGGTGTGGAAAATGCTCGAAATTTTCGTCACATTCATGAACAGCGCTATCTCTTTAAAGATATCAACCCGTTATTTATTTCGCGCTATCCACAAAGTCAACACAAGGATGTGATTTCCTGGTTAAAAACAATTCCCAATCGGTATCTGCATTTTGGAGATTTTGATCTGGCGGGAATTGGAATTTATCTCAATGAATATAAGGTTCATCTTCAGGAACGATCCCAGTTTTTTATCCCTTCCAATATTGAGGAATTGATACACCAATTTGGCAATCGTCAACGGTATAACAACCAAGTCCAAAATTTTAATGTTGAAATTGCAAATGAACCGCTTCTTGACAATTTGCTAAAGATCATTGAAACGGAAAAGAAGGGTTTGGATCAGGAATATTTCATTCAAACATTAAAGAAGTTGTAATTTAAAAATATTTGCTCTCTAAGATATCATTGCAAGGGCCCCAAAAGACCGTGATTGCGCTGAGCGAAGCCAAAGTGCGAATATTTTAACGACATTACAGTGAGACGAAGTAAACACGGGGTATTCACGATTACAAAAATCGAAATAATAAGGAATGAGCAATCCCATAATCTTTAGAAAAAATACTTATAAAAACTTTTAGATAACAAATTGACGGCTCCAGAGGGTGGTTTATGGGCTATATAAACATTTGGTTCAACCAAACTCGTCAATGATGTACAAAACTCTGGAATATTCTGATGGGGGAGGGAAAACTGCATCGAGTAGAATAACTTATACAAACATCCTTATTCTAGTTTCCAATAGATTCAAATATTTCTCTTTCATATTCTCTGACAGAAAAGAGATTTCAATTAGTTCTTTCCATTTCGGAGTTGCTTGTTGCATTTGTTGCAGTATGTTAGCAATTGATTTTTCATTGAGTAGGAGTCTTTCTTTGGCATAATAGTCTATAAAGTCAGATGCTTTTAAATTACTTTTTTTCCCTTTCAATGTCAGTGCAATTTCTTCTTCTGGATTTTTAATTGCTATCGTAGAATTTAAGTAATCATATATAGGAGTAAGCGTTACTTTATCATTTTTGGTAATTAGGGAAAAGTTTTTCAAATGCATATCTTCATTTCCTGTAATATAACAAAAAAGAACTCTTTTGAAAAAATCGGCTTTTTCAATGGCGGGAAATGAACAATATTCGTCAAGTACGGGAATGAGTTTCTCCATTGTAAAACGGTATTTTGTGTCTCTTGAATTTCCTGTTAATTGAGCAAAATCTTCGGTTGCCAATTTCTTTCCTTTTCCGTAGCGATCAAAACGCTTAATGAAATAGGATAAACTTCCGTCTTTCCCATAAAGCATCCCGTGAAATGGCACGTTTAAACCAAATACTTTAGCCATTCGCATCGTGACATCTTCATTTTCTGGTAATTCTGGAAACAAATCATTTTGTGGCTTTATAATGTAGGTTCCAAATTGATCCACAATTTTAAATTCTTGATCAACTATTGAAATAGCCGCACTAAGCTTCGGTTGTATGCCTTGAATGGAAAGTTTTTTAGCTCTGTTGGCGGCTTCCTGACGAAGTTCGGCAGCAGTATATGGCAAATCATTTAAATGGGTGAGCTTAGGAGCTATCATTCGGAGTCCTTTTGCACTATATCTATCGGTACCACATAATTCATAAGTAATAGGACATCTATTCATTGTCAGCTAATTTAACCGTTACTGAGCCTACTAAATCATTTCCTGTAGCAATCAGTTGAGAGAAATAATCTTTTTTATCAATCTTACCAATACGTAATAACCCTTCTAACTGGACACCTTCAGGTAATAGACCTTCAAAAAAGGGAGGGAAGGATGTATAGCTGTATTTTTTGTGTCTTGTTGGCATGGTCAATGAAACCGGATCATCTTCATAATTTTGATCATATTCAAAACTATAGTGGTTAGCTGAGATCTCTGTTAAAATTCCAGCTCTTTTTCCGTGGACAAATACGATTGCTTTTCTCATAATTATTTAGTTAAAGGGCTTTTGAATTCTATCTTGATATTTAAAACTTGGAGTACTGCCAATAGATTATTGAAACGCACTGTTTCTTTATTTTTTTCAATATCAAAAACAGTCGTCTTTCCTATACCCGCTAAGTCGGCTAACTGAAGCTGTGTGAGATCTGCTTTTTTTCGGTGGTCTTTAATAAAGGCGCCTAAATCAAGATCATTCATTTTATACTGTTTTAACGGTAAAAATACACAATTTAATTATATCTGTATGTTGAAAGAGGGAAAACATTTAAATATTACTGTTAGGGCAGTAATTTTAGAGGTTTAGTCATCAAAACTTTACTGTTTTGAGAGTTAAACGCTTAATTACTGTGATGACGGTAAATAGTATGCATGTCTAAAAGATTTATACTAGTTCTGGATTTGGCATTTATGAAGGCCATTTCAAAACATACAATAAATATCTAAGTCCAGCCTATAGTTCTCTATCAAATCAATTAGAAAAAATCAATTTATAGTATTCTTCTATATCAGCTATTTCAGGAGTGGATAGTTGTTTGAATTCTTTTCTTTGGCGCGATTTGAGAGTGCGCCATTATTTTGTTCCAAGAATCTAACCAATAAAGCAACCATGTCATCTGGCATTTCGAATATATTATCCAAATACGACTTGAATTGTTCATTTTAAGTTTAATAAAAACAAATTGTACGTGGTTCTCATAATTGCTAATTAGAATGTTGTCGTGGAGTTACAGGTGTTTTTAAGTAAAAACAGGTAAAAAGATGGCATATTCTGTGAAAACGGGTATGAGGTTGGAATAATAGGTATAAAATCATTAAATATCGGAATAATAGGTAGAAATGAATATAGACAATATAAACCACTTTGGAAAAAGTTGACAATTGATTTTTTTTATCTTCACAATAAATTCCATCTCATGTCATTTTATTCAGTATTTCAAAATATAAAATCATCTAGTATTGCTGGGTTAAAGTTTAACAGATGCGACTAAGAGCTATAGGAGCCTATATTTGGTTGGATTTCGTAATGATATAAACAAATTTGTTTACATTTATAATATGAGTCCGTTAATCGAAAAATACAAAGGCATCCACCCTGGAATAATATTAGAGCGTTTACTTAGCCAAAAAGGAATTTCACAACGTCCTTTTGCGCTTTCTATTGGTGAGTATCCACAGACCATAAATGCAATTACTAAGGGCAGAAGGAAGCTTAATACAGCTCTAGCTTTGAAAATTGAAAAGAAATTAAACTTAGAAGAAGGATCTCTTGCGCTTCTGCAAACCTATTTTGACATTAAGGAAGAAAAAAGTAAGCTAAAACAAAATACTCCTGACTTAACGCTTTTAAGAAAGTCTTTATTTTGGGATGCAGATATGTCTAAAATTGATTGACAAAACCAAGGTGTTGAAATTTTAAAAGAGTAAATGAGCAAGGAAATGATATTGAAAAGGAAGAAATTAAACGTTTTCATAAAAATATCCTAAGCTAAAGCACAAGCGATAATAAAAGCGCTAAATAAGCTGCAGAGAGGGAAGTTGTGGTTTGATTAAAGATTAGAAGATACGTTATTTTTTGGCCTGTTGTCATTTGGTATTCAGGCGTTTAATTGTGAAATATCGTATAATAAAATGCTTCTTTTTTGCTGTGATAGGTTGGAATTTTTATGGAGGGGATTATGGGTAAAGGTATGATTTGGATATTTGTTGATGAAATGCGACAGCTCGCGAGCTGTCCGTACTTTGGGAAATATTTCATAATTTTCATTATTAAAATGGAGTATTGAGAATAGAATGAAAAACAGGAAAAGAAATCGATTGAAAGGTTATGATTACTCCAGAGATAATCTATATTTCGTCACGATTTGTGTGCAGCATATGGTTTGTTGTTTGGGAGAAGTTTTGAAGACTGCAGACCAGCCATCTAATAGAGATCCTGTTGAATTGGATACAGTAATAATCTCAAAGAAACATAACTTCACTGATGCCAACCCCATTGAATTAAATGCCAATCGACCCCATTATAAAATGGTATTGAATACTTATGGATTGATTGTTCACAATCAATTCAATTGGCTGGAGGAGCGCTATCCCTATGTGCTTGTGCATCATTTTGTGGTGATGCCAAATCATGTTCATGCTATTATTGAGATTGATCGTTTAAGGATGAGAGATGTTTTTCTGAACATTAAATCATTATCAAGCTTAATTGGAGCGTTTAAGACCACATCTTCCAAGATGATACATAATGCAGGTTTTTTGGATTTTGCATGGAAAAGATCATTTCATGATCATATTATTAAGCAACAGAGGGCTTATGATAATATCTCAAATTACATCGAATCCAATCCTCAAAAATGGCATGAGGACACTTTTTTTTCAAATGTTTAAAATAATTCCAATTGGGTTGGTTGAGGTTCTTTTGATACTTCCACTCTCCCCCAAAAGTTCATAATGTTTCCAAATTGTTTGTCTGTTATTCTAAGAACGCTGACCTTTCCAAAAGGCGGTAATAGTGGTTTGATCCGTTTTTCTACATTTTATAAGCTAAGTTTTTTAGAGCTTCCAAGTCTTTAAAATTGCATACCATTAGCATATATGGGTTTTGAAACCCTTAAAGAACACTTTCCAAATCAATTCAAAATCAAATAGGTAAAATTTATCCCAATTGGTCCTCTGTTACAAAAATTCGATTTTTTTTGAATTCCGGGAACCAATAGAAGGCAATAAATCCTCAACACACGATATTTCCAACGTAAATCATCGAGATGCCTATCAGTTTTTTATAATAGTTGTATTTTCAGGTGAGTACATGGGAAAAAATCCTACATTTATTAAAAAAATCACGAGTGCTTATGAAAACGAAAGTCTACCTCTTCCTGCTTGTTTTTAGTTGTATTTTCTGGTCTTGTGACAAAGATGATGATGCCTCAAGTTCAGTCTCCGATTTTTATAAAGGCGCCGCTACTTCTGCTTCCGCTGCCGATTTAAAAGGCGTTTGGGCGATATTCAATGTGGGGTTTCGAGGAAAAATGGCAGAGGTGCCCATCGTTTATCAAGAATGTGGACGAGATTTTCTGGTGTTTTCTGAGAATGGTATCTACTCGGAATACGCCTACCAACAAAGTGACTGTGCATATACCTTAAATAGCTTAGACTGGGTGTTGAACAAAGGCATTATTAGTTTGCATAACCAATTTGGTGACAGTGATGAACTGGTCATTACCAAATTAAATGCTAATGAGCTTGTGTTTAAATCAAAGTTTGATGTGGATGAAGATGGAACTTTGGATGTGGTAAGCTTGTATTTAAAACGCTATACGCCAAAGGAAATTGATATCATAACGCCTACTTTTAGAAAAAATCAAGATACCGCTTTTGAGAACCTTTTGAGTTTTACGTGGCAGCCTTATGAAGGCTTTAATGCTTTTGAGCGCTATGAGATTTACCGTAGCGCCGGCGACAATTGTAGCCTTGCAAATGCCGAACTTATTGCGAGCATTAGCGACGTCAACACCACTGAGTTTACCGATTTATTACCGCCCACTGAAGACCGATTGTGTTACTTTTTCAAGGTCTTTACAAATCGCGGACTATTGGGCCTGAGTTATGCCTATACCATCAACACGGATAACATACGGGCACAACCCGTGACGCTTTATAAGCCCGAAGTATTAAATGCTGCCATTCAATTCAATTGGCAGGCCAGCACGGATCCCTATTTTTCGCATTACGAATTGGCGTTTTCAAATTATGATGGAGGCACTGCCTCTGGACAACAGGTCAATTCGGTGGCTATCATCAAGGATCGGGAGCTTACGTCGTTTTTGGATGAGCATCCGCCTTACCTTGAAAATCCGTATTATGTGTTGTATGTACATAATATCTTCGGCAGCCGCACGACCTATTACAATTCGCAGGTTACTACCTATCATGAGGTAGCTTTTAAACGGCCGGAGATTATCAACATTTCTAAGGTACACTCCTATGCTATTGATGCTGAAAACGCCGTTGTTTATGTTTATGGAAGAGAGAGTGGCACCAGGAATACCATGAATATCCATCGTTTTAATTATAGAACCAATCAAACGGAAGCTATATCCAATTTGGCTCCACAGTACGATACGAGTATTCCCATCCAGTATATTGATTCTGGTTATGGTGGGGAAATTATTGTTGGGCAGGCGACGGGTTTAGCAGTTTATGATGCCACAACTTTAAAGTATAAATACAATTTAGATTTAAAGGGGAGGCGTGCGGCTGATTTTTCGTATTCACCCTTGGGATTTTGGATAGTTGTGGACAGCGATAAGATTTATACATATAGCCGAGATAATGCCAATTTGGATCTGGTGGATTCCAAGACGCATTTTCAAAAACATCAAGGCAATAACAGTTACCGGACTTTTGTCCTTAAAAATAATAAACTCTTGGTGGGCCACTATAATGAGCCTACGAGTTATCTCTTTACCTTGGCCAGCAATGGATCATTGACTCAAGAGGAAATCGTCTCTTTTCCAATTTTGGACAATTGGAAGGGTAAATCCCAATATAATGCGGCCGGAAACTACCTGATCAATTTCTCGGAGAATCGGCTCTATTCAACCACCAACTTTAGTTTAATGGAAAGTTTTGAGTCTCCATATTTTCCAACGGGAACGAGCAAGAATGGCGCCCTGATTTTTGGGTCCAACAATGATCCCAACTGGGAGATTAGATCCAATAGCATTCATGCTAAGGAAGCGGTCATCTATAATAGGCAGAGCCGCAATACCAGCACGGTTTCGACCATTGGCTACCCACAGGTCATTTTTGAAAATGCTTTTGGGGATATTATTTCCATTTCAAGCGGATTGAAAAAGGATAACATCGGTCAAAATATTAATAATAAAGCCGATCTTTTCTTAGAGGTCATTCAACGGCCGTAGGGTGAGGTGTTTATGGAGAAGTTCATAGACGGTTATGCGTTTTACTGGGATCCAAGTTTTGGGAAAGAATTCGATTGTTTACTAACAGGGAACTCACCTAATCATTGGACCTTAAGCTGAGCAACGACGCTAAAGTAAGGCCGGCAACGTTATAAGGTGATCACTTCTTTAGAAGCGGACTTCTGTATGCTTGTTTTTTCATCATGATCATGAAGGTCAAATATCTCTTGGATGATGTCTTCTTACATAAGCGTTTTCATAAGCTTTATAATTAAATATCTAAAGATCAGGGAAAATGAGCAGTAAATTGGGGAGGGTTTCGTAATAGTATAAACAAAATTGTTTACATTTGTAGTATGAGTAGATTAATTGAAAAATACAAAGGTATCCATCCTGGAATAATATTGGAACGCTTACTTAACCAAAAGGGGATTTCACAACGTCCTTTTGCCCTTTCTATTGGTGAGTATCCACAGACCATAAATGCAATTACTAAGGGCAGAAGGAAGCTTAATACGGCTTTGGCTTTGAAAATTGAAAAGAAACTAAACTTAGAAGAAGGATCTCTTGCGCTTTTACAAACCTATTTTGACATTAAGGAAGAAAAAAGTAAAGTAAAACAGAATACCCCAGACTTAACTCTTCTAAGAAAATCTTTATTTTGGGATACGGATATGTCTAAAATAGATTGGCAACAACAAAGCATAGCAGTTATTAAACGTGTATTTGAACGTGGTAATGCTATTGAAAAAGAAGAGATTAAACGCTTCTATAAAAGTGCTAAGATTGAAGAAGCGCTTGCACATGGAATTAGTGAGCCATACACTATTTATAAAAATAAAGAAAACGAATAATGCTTCACTATAGTACTGTAAACGATCTATTGAAAAATAGTTTACTGAAATTAATGAAATCCGATGTGTTTAATGATTTTAGACTCGTAGGAGGTACAGCACTCAGTTTGCAAATTGGTCATAGAGAATCGATAGATATTGATCTGTTTAGTGATTCAGAATATGGCACATTGGATTTTGATGCCATTGAAAACCATCTAACAGAAAACTTTCAATATGTAGATTTTTTAAATATAATCCCAGGAATGGGGAAAAGTTATTTTATTGGAGAAAATAAGGAAAATGCCATAAAGCTCGATTTATATTATACAGACACTTTTATTCAACCTTATATTGAAGTTGATGGGATAAGAATGGCAACTATTGAGGAAATTATAGCAATGAAAGTAGATGTTGTGCAACGAGGAGGAAGAAAAAAAGACTTTTGGGATTTACATGATCTACTTCCATCTTATGATATCAGCCAAATGTTAGATTTACACAAGCAAAGATATCCTTATTCCCACGACGGAGATTTAATTATCCATAATTTTACATCTTTTGAACAAGCAGATGAAGATTTTAATCCTATCTGTTTTAAAGGGAAATATTGGGAATTTATAAAGGAGGATTTTGAAGGGATTATTCTGAAGTATAA